>CAZOMM010000023.1:0-10379 GCA_964581165.1 uncultured Coriobacteriaceae bacterium | reverse complement strand
TGTTTAGGGCATCTTTTTTGGAGAGATTAATGTCTGAAACCTCGGGAATAGTTTTTAACGTTCAGCATCTGACGGTTCATGATGGCCCCGGAATTAGAACAGAAGTTTTTTTAAAGGGCTGTCCGCTGCGCTGCAAATGGTGCTCTAATCCTGAAGGCTTAGATCCAAAGCCTGAGCTTGGCATTTTTCCAAATAAGTGCATCACTTTAGATAAGTGTGGATTTTGCGTAAAAGCCTGCCCCAAAGAAGGCAAGCCCCTGGAGTTTAATGAGGATGGCATCATTGTAGGCAGCAATATGGAGTGCATCAGATGTATGTCTTGCACCAAGGCCTGCTTTACACATGCGATCAAGGCTTGGGGAAAGCTCATGACCGTAGATGATGTCATGGAAGAGGTCTTAAAGGATCGTGCCTACTACGAGCAAAATGGCGGTGGCATTACTCTTAATGGTGGCGAGGTTACTGTACAGTCGGAGTTTTGCATAGCGATTTTGGAAGCCTGCCGCAAAGAAAATGTCAACACCTGTGTTGAGACCACGATGCACTGTGATTACTCAATCATTCAAAAACTTATTCCTTTAACAGACCTATTTTTGGTAGATCTAAAGTTCATGGATTCTGAACGTCATAAAGAGTGGACGGGTGCTGGAAACGAGAGAATCTTAGAAAACCTAATACGAGCTGCTGATAACAGACTACCAATGGTTTTGCGCATCCCTGTTATCCCGGGAATCAATAACGACGAGGAAAATATTCGAGCTTCTGCCAAATTTATTGCCGAGGATATGCATAACAGAGTCTATCAAGTGCAACTGCTTCCCTATAAGAAGATGGGTGTCGAAAAATATCACTCCTTGGGTCAGCTTTATCCTTTGGGCGAGGACTACGCGATGCTTCCTAGACAGGAATGGGAAAGCAATCTCATCGAAGTTAGGGACATCATGCGTGAATATGGAGTTAGGGCTGAGGCTAATAGTACTGTGATCATCGACTTTGATGTGACTTTTGACTAGGACCTAGATAGTAGATTTTGTATCCCGCTTAAAACTTTTCCATTCATGATGTCTACGATCCCATCGACCTTAGACATTGAGACACCGCCCATCGTTATACCACGCAAAGGCATGTCTTCGAACATTGCTTCCATCATCCTAGATACATCATCTTCGGGAGAAGTTGTTGTCCGCTTGGCTTGGTTTTGCATGATTTTGATGATCAATCTGCCTATTCTGCTTTTGCGGAGATCTCCAATTGGGGTATTTCTTGAACAGAGATGCGACTTAGCTTCTTCTGGTTCTTCTGGTAAAGCTCTGCCGTAAAGAGCATCAAAGCTTTCATCACTAAAGGCACTCAAACTAGGCTCATAGTAGGCCTTGAGTCTTTGTTTCTCTTTTTCAGAGATGCTTTTGGGCTCCACGATTTCGAATGGTGTCTGCCCTACAACAAGTGATATGTTTTGTCTCAACTTAATATCTCTACTAGATGCAGACACTCTGATCTCGTAATCTCCAGCTTCTGCTACAAAGCTATTTGACTCACTATCCCAGTAAGAAAAAGCCATCTTATCTAGATGAATATCCACCTGACGATGCTGACCAGCAGCTACAAATACTTTCTTAAAGCCCACGAGCTGCTGTTCGGGCATAAAAACGGCAGGATTTATTGCATGAACATAAACTTGCACTGTCTCTGCTGCATCTATCTTGCCTGTGTTAGAGATTTGCACAGAAACATTAAAGCTGTCCTCAGATTCATGAATCTGCAAATCTGAATAATCGAACTTTGTGTAGGAAAGCCCGTGTCCAAAGGGATAAGCAGGCTCTACATTTGCTGAGTCATAGTATCGATATCCAACATAGATGCTTTCTCGATATCTGATTTGCCTAGCAGGATCGGGGAATATCCCATCAAGTGCTGTGTCGGCAAGACTTAGCGGCCAGGTTTCGGCCAACTTGCCAGAAGGCGAAACATTTCCAAGCAGCAGATTGCTTAGCGCCTTTCCACCTTGGCATCCTGGTAGGTACATAGCCAAAACAGCAGCAGGAATTGGGGCATCGGCAAGACCCCATTTTCCCTTTGCTCGAGTTTTGGAAATCCACGGAAGCTCGATTGGAGCTCCGCCGTATAAAACAACCACAGTTCGAGGATTTGCCAAACAAACTGTCTCTAAAAGCCTTAGATGTCCCTCGGGCATTTCCATTCCTGCGCGATCAAAGCCCTCAGATTCGTAACTATCTGGCAGCCCCACAAAGACCACTGCAATATCGCTAGAAGCAGCTGCTTGTTCAGCCTCTTTTAGCAAAGCTGTGTTGGTCTTGCCATTATCCAATGTATAACCAGGGGCAAAAGTTAGATCTAATCCGTGATACTTCAAGGCATCTAAGGCACAGTCTAGTTCAATGGGGTTTATCTTGGACGAGCCGGCACCCTGATATCTAGGCGTTCTGGCAAATTCCCCAATTACAGCAATTTTGTTCTCAGCCGATATAGGCAAAATTCCGTCGTTATCCAAAAGCACCGCCGAGGCTTCAGCCATCTTGCGAGCTATTTCTAAATGTTGCTGTGTATTTGACTCTGCCTTATTGCTGGGATCGGCTTTGTAGCGCTCAATCAAGGCAAGCATTCTGTTTGTAGCATCATCGAGCTTCTGTATGTCTAAAGAAGCATCTTTTATAGCCTCGCTTATTAGCTCAACATGATCTGGCCTAGGTCCTGGCATTACAAGGTCAAGTCCGGCCTGTACTGCAGCTATGCTGTCGTCCAAGGCTCCCCAGTCGGTGATGCAAGCTCCCTTAAAAGCCCATTCTTCCCTGAGTTTTTTCTCCATTAAAAATGAGTTTTGGGAGCAGTAAGTTCCGTTGAGTTTGTTGTAAGCAGTCATAACAGTTGCAGGCTGTGCCTCGCGAACTACGATTTCGAATGGCCTTAGATAGATTTCGTTTAGGGCGCGGTCGTCTACTAGAGAATCCGAGATCATGCGAGCCTTTTCTTGGCTGTTGGCTGCAAAATGCTTTACCGACGTTCCAACTCCTGTGGATTGAACTCCATCTACCATGGCTGCGCCCATCTTGCCAGCCAAAAGAGGATCCTCGCTAAAGTACTCAAAGTTTCTTCCGCAGAGGGGATTTCGCTTGATATTGACCCCCGGACCCAAGAGCACAGAAACCTCTTGCTCTACACACTCTTCGCCAATTGCTTGCCCAACCTGGCGCATCAAATCTGGATCAAAGGAGCAGGCAGAAAGGCACTCAGCAGGAAAACAGGTGGCAGGAACGCTGTCGTTAAGACCTAGGTGATCCGAAACACCAGCTTGCTTGCGAAGGCCATGGGGCCCGTCGGTAAGCATGATTGAATCTATACCTAATTCTGGGATGGCTTTTGTTTTCCAAAAATCAGCACCAGCCAACAAAGAAGCCTTGGTCGACACATTCATTTTTGTTAGCCCTTCGGTGGCCTGCATCCCGCTTCCCCTCTCAAGCGATTTGGTTGGCTTGTCTTGCTATGTGTGCAGCACCTATCATGCCTGCAGTGTTGCCGAGTTCGGCCGTGATAATCAAGGTATCTTTGCACGCAGGAATGGCATATTGCCTATAGTAGCCCCTGAGTATTTCTAAGAATGCTTCGGGAGTTTGTGAAATTCCTCCACCGATAATGATTGCTTGAGGATCTATTAGGCAACTTATCGAAGCCATGGCCCTTGCCAGCATCTCACACATAGTTTGTACTGCAAGCAGTGCTGCCTTATCGCCATTCATTGAAGAGATGAGTACAGCTTTTGCGTTTGTGTAATTTGAGGATTTGGGGTCAAGACCCATATCTGCTGCTATTGCTTGAGCATTTTGCGCTAGAGCTCTGGCCGAGGCATATTGCTCAAGGCAAGCTTGTCCACCACAGCCACACGCAGGGCCTGTGTCTTTGATTTTGAGATGTCCAATTTCTCCTGCTGCTCCATGATGTCCAAGCAGGGGAGTGCCATTGATTACAAGTCCGGCACCAATGCCAGTTCCTATTGTGATAAGAACGAAAGTTTCAAATTGCTTTGCTGCTCCAGCAAGCATCTCACCCACAGAAGCTGCATTTGCATCGTTGCAAAAAGATACGGGCACATTCCCCAACGCTTCTATGAGTGCCTCAGACAGCAAAGACGGCTTGATGTTTGCGTTTGGGAGCATCTCGATTTGATCTTTGTTGTTTACAACTCCAGGTATAGCTATGCCTATTGCCTCAAGCTCAGCTGAGGTTGAGTTTGCCCCAAGCTCAGCTGAGCTGGCAATATCATCCAGCAAATTTGCCGCTGTTTGGGCAAGCTCGGTACAAGAGCGAGATTTTGAAAGATCAGGAGTAGCAATAGAGATTGTCTTTAGCAAATTGTGGCTGTCTGAATTGACAATTCCGATCTTTATAAAGCTGCCGCCTATGTCTATGCCCAGCAGCAGCTTAGTTGTGTCGAAGGATTCGGTGCTATTGCCCACCCGCCCAATAAACCTGTCATTTCTGTTTAACATAGAGTTCTTTATAGGCCAATTAGACTAAGCAACAGTTCCTTCAATCAGCTCGACCACCTTATTTGCTAGAACATCTGGCTCTATCCCAAAGACTATAGATGCAAAAGAAACTGGGATATTTGGAACTTGCGACTCTTGTTCTGTGAGTTCATCTAAGGTGATGGACATTCCAACCACAGTCTCGATGCTAAGTGAGCATTTGATGTGTCCGATAAGGCCTTCATTTTCGTTTACCCAGGCAGCCAGCTTACTCATTGCATCTCGCATGGCTTCGCGAGCTTTCTCAGCATCCATAGAAATGCTTCCACTTACAGATGCAATTGAGGCTCCTTCGTGAGTGCTGTAGTCTACAAAACCACCCTTTTTTAAAAGCTGGCGGTTTTCATGCTCGTGTTCATGCTCGTGAGCGGCATGTTCGTGATCGTGCTCGTGAGCAGCATGGCCGTGGCCGTGCTCATGGCCACACCCGTGTTCATGTTCATCCCCGTGCGCATGTTCATGGCCATGTCCGTGCCCATGCTCGTGCGCAGCATGGCCGTGGTCGTGATGCCCGTGGCCATGGCCGTGTTTACAGCAGTGTTCATGCCCGTGCGTATGGTGTTCATGATGCTTGGAGCACTCACTGTCATGCTCATGATGCTCACTGTCTACATCATGTTCGTGCTGCTCGTTAGGCACGTGGAGTACATGAAGTTCGTCATGTTGGTGCTGCTCGTTGGGTAGGTGAAGCACATGGTGCTCATGGTGTCCGTGATGTTCGTGGTGCTCATGATGTCCGTTATGTCCGTGACGGCCACAACATTTGTGCTTCTCGTTTTCTGTACTCATTGCCAACTGTCTCCTAAAACCATCTCCCAAATCGATGGATCAATTTCTTGCATGGCACTCAGTTTTGCAAACTTAGGTTCTGGATTGATTTCACGAAGCTCCTCAATAATCCTTTCGGGGTCACCCTCATCTACGAGGTCAATCTTATTAAGCAACACAGTGTTGGCATCAGCCAACTGGCTCTGAAGCAAAGTAGACAATGGAATTTTGACTCTGTCCCAGCGTTTGGCATCTACCACTGTGCATATGCGGATATCAGTTTCCTTCATAACCAATAACAATGTGTCTCGGATTTGCTTGGGGCAGGCAACTCCGGTTGACTCGATGATTACAAGTTCTGGAGAGTATTCATCGCGAAGTTGGAAGAGAGTGGGAACGAGTTCGCCCGATAGAGAGCAGCAAATACAGCCAGCAAACATATTTTGAACACTGAGGCCAGACGACGACAGCACTACATCGTCAACTCCAACCTCGCCAATTTCGTTTTCTAGTATGACAACTTTGGCCTCGCTAGGGTCAACATCGTCTCCTATAACATGCTTGGCTAGGCCAATCAAAATACTCGTTTTTCCCGATCCTAAAAAACCGCCAAGTATCAAAATCCTCATCTTATTGATCATCTCCCAAGGTTTATGTGCCAACACTTATTTATTGCAGTATTTATGTTTGTACATTGCCTGTTTAATCTCTTACTTGTTTAATCTTGTTCGATCTCCTAAAAGTTTAATTTAATGCTAGCCCTATGTTAACCACCGCTACCTTAGAGTTAAAAGGTCAAGTTCAATAATGGTAGGCTTTCATAAAAGGGTGTGCAGAATGTCGATGCTGACCAGTTCTGCAGCGAGCGAAACTGATCAGGAGGTCATTTTAACGATCGCTTAGCGTACAAGGATGAGCTGAGCGCTAGAATCACTGTGGTCGAGGTCTTTGAGGTTTATTTGTGGGGAATCTAAACTTGTGTAATGGTGAGGGTTGGTATGGCTAAGTTCATTTTTGTTACCGGTGGTGTTGTGTCATCTCTTGGAAAGGGGATAACCGCAGCCTCTATAGGGCAGCTTTTAAAGGCTAGGGGATATAAGGTAACAATGCTAAAGATGGATCCATATTTGAATGTGGATCCTGGAACTATGAGTCCGTTCCAACATGGTGAGGTTTTTGTTACAGATGATGGGCACGAGGGCGATCTAGATCTTGGGCATTACGAGCGCTTTATCGACGAAAACCTAACTAGAGCTTCTAACTTTACTCAGGGATCAATTTATCAATCGCTTATCTCTAAGGAGCGCAGGGGCGACTTTTTGGGTGGAACTGTGCAGGTTATCCCTCATGTAACCAATGCAATCAAAATGCGCATTGATCGGATTGCCGAACAGAGCAATGCCGACATTGTCATCACCGAGATTGGTGGCACCATCGGAGACATCGAAGGTCAACCTTTTATCGAAGCAGCAAGGCAGTTTAAAACCGCCAAAGGGCCTAACAACGTGATTTTTATTCACGTGACTTTGGTGCCCTATATCAACGCGGCTCATGAGGTAAAGACCAAGCCAACTCAGCACTCTGTAAAAGAGCTCCGTTCTTTAGGGGTGCAGCCCGATTTTATTGTTTGCAGATCTGATCATGAGATAACGGATAAGGTATGCGAAAAGATCGCAATGTTTTGCGATGTGCGTCCGGATAATGTGGTTGCCTGCCAAGACTCTCCAACTATTTATGAGGTTCCGCTGCTGGTTTACGATCAGAATCTTGATACCAAGGTGCTTACAGCTCTTGATCTACCAATTTCTCGTATCGATCTTAAGCCTTGGAAGACCTTTGTTGAGAAGGCACGTTGTTGCAAGAGTGAAGTTGATATAGCCGTGGTGGGCAAGTATGTGTCTCTTCCCGATGCATACCTATCTATAAATGAGGCTCTTTATCATGCAGGTGTTCACAACGACAGGCATGTAAATATTCATCTTGTAGATGGCGAAACCCTAATATCAGATGGCATCGAGAAGATGCTGGGCAATATGGACGGGATCATAGTTCCTGGTGGTTTTGGTTCTAGGGCCTTTGAGGGTAAGATTGCCGCTATACGCTATGCTCGCGAAAATAAGGTGCCGTTTTTGGGAATTTGCCTTGGGCTTCAGGCTGCTGTTGTGGAATTTGCTCGCAATGTGGCCGGCATCAAAGGAGCTTCTTCGGCCGAGTTTACCGAGGATCTTTATGGTGGCGAGCTGGAGCATCCGGTTATCGATCTGATGCCAGAACAAGAAGATATCGCAGATCTTGGTGGCACCATGCGCCTAGGTGCCTATCCCTGCAAGCTTACCGAGGGTACCTTGGCATATACAACTTATGGCTCGCAGCTTATTTATGAGAGACATAGGCATCGCTATGAGGTAAATAATGCTTATCGCGAAGTTTTGATAAATGCCGGTTTGGTTGTCTCGGGAGTTTCGCCCGATGATCGCTTGGTCGAGATGGTGGAGCTGCCAGACCATCCTTGGTTTGTGGCTACTCAGGCCCATCCTGAGTTCAAGAGTCGTCCAACTCGTCCGCATCCCTTGTTTAGAGATTTGGTAGCAGCTGCGATTAAACGACGTGAGGATGCCCAGCCCTAGGATGACATGTTAGATACTCTTCGCGAATGTGAGAGCGATCTACATGTGTATATATTTGGGTGGTCGATATGCTGCTGTGCCCCAAGATCTCCTGTATGGATCTAAGATCGGCACCACCTTCTAGCATATGTGTTGCAAATGAGTGCCTAAAGGTATGTGGATGAAGCCCATCGATCCCTGCCGTTTGGCCGTACTTGGCCACAATGCTATGAATCGACTGTCTGCTTATTCTGCCTCCTCTGCTGTTTAGGAAAACTGCCTCGGGCGATAAAGGGAGTTTATTTGCCTGATGAAGCATAGGTCTTCCGTCTTGCAAATAACTGACAAGTGAGGCTATTGCAGTTCCACCTATTGGTGTGATTCTTTCTTTGTGACCTTTTCCAAATACAAGCAAAAAACCTTGAGATAAGTGCAAGGAGTTCATATCCAGACCTACTAGCTCAGAGACTCTAAGCCCACAGCCATACAGGATTTCTAGTATCGCCTTGTCTCTAAGGCCTGCCGCACCTTCTGGGAATGGCTGATCTAATACCCGAGAAATCTCTTCGATCGAAAGCGGCTTGGGAAGTTTGTCAGGAGTTTTGGGGAGTGGAATTGTAGCTGCGGGATCTTTGTCGCAAATTCCCTCTGCAAGGGCAAAGCGATGCAAAGCCTTTATCGCAGCTAATGTTCTCTCTACTGTTGTGGCAGCAAATCCACTTTGTGTTAACACAGAAACATATTCTGTAATCTCTGCTCTAGAGACATCTTTGATGTACTTGATACCAGCTTGGAACAGGTATTTGCAGTAGCGCGAACTGTCTCTTAAGTAAGCATCTAAGGTATTGGGAGATGCTCCGCGTTCTACTGCTAGATAGGAGTGGAATTCTTTGAGCAGACTTTCAAAGGCGGGGGATAGAGAATCGCTTGATGCTTCTGTGTTGTTTGTTTTGTCCATATAAAAACACCGCTTAGAGCATGCTCATCTCTTGGAAGCCTCTGAAGTTCTTGGAGTTTCTGGAGTCTCAGAAGGCTTCAGAGCACCCGAAGCTTTGGGAACTCCAGAAGCCTCCGAAGCTCCAGAAGACCCATAATCCCCCGAAGCCTCCGAAGCTCCAGAAGCCCTTGCTTTTGCAAGTGATCCGCCGTGTAGGCCAGCACAAAATGCGGCTTTAAAAAAATCCGGATCGTTGTTGTAATTTCGTCCCATGCTAGTAACAGATATCCCTCGGCATTCATAAGGGTCTTCGCCTGCCGACAACTCAATGATCTGATGCTTACTAGCAATACCACTGCCGTCTAGCTTTTGTTTGATTGTAGACAAATGCTCGGGAGCAATATCAACAGGGATGCAAATATCACAGCTTGCCAAAGTCAAGGTTTCCAGTGCCTCGATAAAATGGTGGCTAATACCATGGTGGCGCTCCCTGCTGTCTGCAAATGAGATCCTGCAAACCGCAATGGGCTTACCGTCTAGGGCAGATACAGCATTTATGGCTTCGGCCTGAGCAAGCCCGCCATGTCCAAATGGGGTGCCTGTTCCTACTATGCCTGGGCCAATCGAGACTATAGCTATATCGGCGTGAAGTACGGCAGAAGCACATAGCAAAGCGGAGTGCAGGCTAATTGCTTCTATGTTTCCACCCATTGCTTGTCCGCATGTGATGCACAGATTGATAAGACCCTTGTCTAGGCTAGCCGCTATCAGCTTGGAGTGTTGAGCTACAAGCGATGCTTGATCGGTCATACACAAAACTATTCGCGCATCGGGCGTGCACTCACGAATTCCGGCAGCAACTAAAGGAAATTGACTATGTAATCCACAGCAGACAACAGGCATGCCTTTAAGTTTGATCGTGCCTGCCTCTTTCATTGCTTCGTGAAAGGGAGATTCCGGAGCCTCTACGCAAAGCACATTTGTTTGAAGCGGGGTATACCTCAGCTTCATGATGTGCCCTTCTTGCTGGTGTCTCTCTTGTTGGTACTCCTCTTGCTGATCTTGGAGTTTTTGCAGATCCCCTTCTTGTCGCCGTCCTTCCTCCTGATGTGCTTCCGGCAGAGACCCTTCCAGCGGATCCCCTTCCAACAAAGACCCTTCTTGCCTTGCAATCACAAAGTCTTCGCCCCCGGTGCCCAAACCCAAAGTTGTTGCTGTTACATTTAGCAAAACGCGATCCCCTGGCTCACATCTCCCGGATAGCGAAGTCAAGCAGACGGCTGGATGTTTTGTGCTGCCATCAAGCTGTAGACGCTGAATACCTGGCAGCTCTTCGATAATCCGAAGCACAGTTGCTGTTCTTTGATGCATATAAATCCAATCTTGCAGGCTCAAGCTTGCAGATTCAGTCTTGCAGACACAAGTTTGCAGACTTGCCTTTTGGCTTATCCCACGGTGCCCCACATCAATTCCGTTAACATTTTCTGAGGCATCCCACTTTGTGCTAAGAAACCTTATCCCACG
>CAZOMM010000022.1:9000-28888 GCA_964581165.1 uncultured Coriobacteriaceae bacterium | reverse complement strand
ACCTCGAGAAACGTATCCACGCCCTCAAGTGTTGCGGTTAGTTTAAGAAGTTTCCCACTTTTTGTTCTACAAAACATACTTATGCTTGTATGAACTTGGTTTTAGAAAGATTTTTCTAGCTGTTTTCGCTCGCTGCGGAACTCGCCAGCATCGGCATTCTGCGCACCCTTTGTTGAGAGTCTGTCGTACTTGAGTATTTCTAGTTTGCCTATGTCAATCCCGATTTAACACAGTAGAGGCAATTAAAGACTTTTACTTGCGCATTGGCAAGTCTGACACGCTTACACTCTTTGTTCTGTAAAACTCCCTTGCTTTGCTATGATCTAGATACACTCGATTAAAAAATTGCTGTCCCAAACAGCCCAAGAACAAAAACGGAGTATCTATACCGCATGACAAAAACGCCCAAAGGAGATCAATCTAAGCTGGCTGAGCCTATAGAAGAAGCCACAGGAGTGGTTAGATCGACACTAACAATGTCGATGGCAACCTTGCTTTCTCGAATAACTGGTTTTGCCAGAACATGGGCCTGCGCTTTTGCCCTAGGTAACACCTTATTAGCAAGTTCTTACAATATCGCAAACAACGTCCCAAACATGCTCTATGAGCTTATAGCTGGAGGCATTCTCTCAACAGCCTTTTTGCCAGTTTATCTTGCTCATCTAGAGCAAAAGGGCAAGCAAGATGCTGGGATCTTTGCCTCAAATCTCATGGGGCTTGCCATTATGGCTTTGGGTCTCATCTCGCTTTTAGGTTCGATCTTTGCTCCTCAGGTTATTGCCACTCAAACCTTTATGTCCGACTCGGAAGAGTCTCAACTTGCGATCTATTTATTTCGCTTTTTGTCCTTTGAAGTTGTCTTTTATGGAATTGGCGCGATACTTTCGGGAATTCTGAATGCACACAAATCTTTTTTGTGGCCAGCTCTAGGTCCGGTTTTTAACAACGTGGTTACTGTCATAACCATGGTGGGTTATGTGTTTGTAGCTCAGGTGAGTACTCATGCAGCGATTATTTGGCTTGCAGTAGGCACTGTTTTAGGTGTTGTTGCAATGTTTGGGGTCCAAATCCCAGCATTTTTAAAGCTAAAAATTCCTTTTAAGATCCACATCAATATTCATGATCCCGCTATTAAAGAAACGCTAAAAATTGCTGCTCCGGCAATGGCTTTTGTGATCTTTAACCTCATTGTGGTTAGCGTTCGCAATGCATTTTCGATGGGGGTATCAGATAACGGACCGGCCACGCTTAGTTACGCCTGGATGTGGTATCAGTTTCCATACGGAGTACTAGCTGTAGCGCTTTCTACTGCAATGCTTACAGAGATGAGCACAGCATCTGCAAATTCGGACTGGCCTCTATTTAGGCAAAATGCCAGACAGGGTTTGTCGGGTACTCTCTTTTTGATAATACCCCTGGCTAGCTTGATGATGGTTTTAGCGCAGGCTCTGGCAGCAATCTATCACGCGGGCGCATTTACCGAGCAAGATGTGGAGATTGTGGCACAGGTTTTACGCACCTGGTGCATCTCTTTGCCTTTCTACGCTGGGTACATGTATTTGTATAGAGCTTTTTCGGCCATGAAAGATCTGGCTAAGATCACCTGGATAGATGCCTGTGGAAGAGTTGTTCAGGCTGGACTCTATGCCCTACTAACAATGGGAATAGGTTCTTGGGAAGGTTTAGGCCTTGTTGGGATCCCAATTTCAGATGCAATCTTTTACTGCGTAATGTTTTTTGTTTTAGCTCTTGTGTTGCGTAAAAAAGTTGGTGCATATGGATTGGCTGGAGTTATAGCCTCGGCAGCCAGATCGCTTATAGCTTCTGCTGTTGCTACATTTGTAGTTTTTATGATCTACACGAATTTTGGAAATACGGATGGAATAGCTCAGGCCTTTATCACTGTTATTTGCTGCGGAATGGTTGGCTTGATTATTTATTACCTGCTAGCCAGACTTTTAAGAGTGCACGAAACAGCCCTAATAGACAGAATGCTATCCCGAATATTTGGCAAGCTAACTGGTAGAAGTAATGCCTAGCGTAGCTGTAATAATGCCGGCAAAAGATGAGAGTTCGCGAATTTCTCAAAGCGTAGAAGCTGCCTTATCAATCCCTTTGGTAGAACTTGTTTTAGTTGTCGACGATGGATCTGTTGATAACACAGCTGATCTAGCTCAAAGTGCCGGGGCAAAGCTGCTGCAACTTGCCAAGAATCAAGGTAAGGGAGCTGCTTTAGAAGCCGGCATTGCTCAGCTTTACAAAATCTATAACTCCAATCTCCCCGATGTCGTGGTTTTTTTGGATGCCGATTTGGGATATAGCTCAAAAATGGCAGAACCACTCATAGAGCTTGTTCTATCGGGAAAAGCCGATATGGCAATTGCTGGTTTTCCGCCAAGTACTAGCAAGGCTGGATTTGGAAAGGTCAAGTCCTTGGCTTTACAGGCATACGCAAAAGAAGACACAAGCTTTAAGTGCAGCACTCCACTTTCGGGTCAGCGAGCGATGACCGCCGCCTGTCTTGAGCAGTTACTCCCTTTGGCAAAAGGTTTTGGAGTCGAAGTGGCCATGACTGTATTGGCACTTCGCTTAGGCATGAAGGTAGTAGAAATACCAACACAAATGTCTCATGCTGCCACTGGCAACAACTTGAGTGGGATCATGCACCGCGCTAAGCAATATCTTGATGTTAGAAGAGCCATTGCTAGTCTGAAGAAGCGTAGCTAGAAAATCAAGAAGGGTACCAGTGCGATTGATCTCTAGACATTCCGTAAACCCCGGTTTGTCCTGTAGATAGCAAATAAATAATCGAATATCGCCCTATGACCTGTGAATACGAATCCACACCCGCTAGACCTCTTGATGAAGCCTCATCCATCAAATTGGAATCGTTGTCTGAATCCTGTGTAAGCACGGTCGGCGCGCCCGTGGAGTGAAAAGCCGAGGCAATTCTTATTCCCATTGGATCTGCCTCATAACTTATCTCCTGCTCTGACTCAGAAGAATCCTCTGTGTTCTCGTCTCCATCATCTTCTTCTTGAGACACATCAACAAGCAAGGTATCCACAAAGCAGTTAATCGTATCTGGCACATTGGAGCTGTTACTTAGAGCCAAAATTCCTTCCTCAATAAAAAAGCAGGTAAGGGGATAGGCCTCTTGGTCTTCGTCACTTAGAGCAGAATCTGTAGAGAGCCGTCCTCCATCAAAGGTCGAAGCTTCCTGAACACCTGCAGTCCACTCAAGCACCAAAGCATCTGCAAGGGTATCCAAGTAATTTTGCCCATCTACTGCTGGAAGTAGCTCCTGTACGCTGGCCAGCAGCTCCTCGTCTTCAAGGCCCATCGAATCTAGATTTACCTGAGCAATAACGTATTGCCCACCGGCATCGCTTACATAATCGGCTATTTCTTGAGCCATGGCATTTTGCTCGCTAGAAGATCCAGCCATAATCATGACATCACAGTCTTCTAGCCGATCATTGTCCCAATAGTCAACAAGTATTGTGCTTATTGACTCATAGGCTGAATTTTCTTTAGATAGCTCAGTATTCTCTGTATCCAGATTGGTAAATCTGCTAGACAAAGAATCCACTAAATCAGACGTAGTGGCACTTAACAGGCCGCTTCCACCAATAGCAGAACCTAGGAGCAGGCCAACTGCTAGGGCTAAAAAAACAGCACAGATAGTAAGTAAATGATATTTAAAGCTATACATTCAAGATCCTGCTTGCTCTACTTATCGCGGATTCATCAACCGCATGTGCTTTTACCATCAGCAAAATAGTAAAAATAGTACCTAGCTAAAACCCTATATATGTCCTAAGTGTTAGCCACATTACGGCTAAGGTATTTCTAAGAGGCTCAGAGATAAAAACCGCTGCCATAATTGCGACCAAAGCACACAGGATAACTAAAAAAACATACCTGCCAGGTGGGCTAGGTCTATATAACTTACTCACACCCTTGGCATCCACTAATTTAGTTCCCACCCTCAATCTAACAAGAAAGGTCGAAGCCATCCCACGCCTGTCTTTTTCCATATACTCGATTAGGTTAGAGTGAGTTCCAACAGCTACTATTAGCTCAGCCTCACCCTCCCATGCAAGAAGAAGAGCCAGGTCCTCGCTTGTTGCAGCCAGTGGCCAAACAAGATAGTCAACCCCAAGCGAATCAAGTCGCTCAGCCGAGGGACAATTTCCATCTTCGTAGGCATGAGCCACAATCTTGGCACCACAGGCAAGAGCCGAATCCGACACCGAATCCATATCTCCAACTATTACATCGGGAACATTTCCGTTTTCGATAAGAGCATCGGCTGCCCCATCAACAGCTACTATGAGAGGCTTAACCTCGTTTATGTAGCTGCGCAGTATAAAGAGATCCTCCCTAAAATCAGGGCCTCTCACTACCACCAAGGCCTGCCGGCCTCGCATATCTATTCCAATATCGGGAGGATTGCAGTCATAAATTATCTGGGCTCCCTCCTGCTTGAGGTAGTCCGCAGTATTGTCCACAAATTCTTCGAGACGCTGATTTATGTTTCCTGTAGCAGAAGAATATTCGAGCTTGAGTATCTCGGAGCTAAGCAGCACACCACGAGTAAGCTCTTGCCCATCTTTTAGCACTACAGATCCTGATATCTCAACAAGATCACCATCGTTTAGCTCCTCAAATATTGCCTGACCAGCCTTATCTACAACTAAAATTCCAGCGTCAAGCAACATTTGGGGAGCAAGATTTGGAAAGCGCCCACTAACGCAACTTGCAGCATTAATAACAGCTGCCACACCAGATCTAATCAAAGAGTCGGCGCTTAGTCTGTCGATGTCCTCATGATCTACAACTGCAATATCGCCAGGTAGAAGTTTCTGTATAAGCTTTTTAGTTGATTTGCCTAACTTAACCGGACCACTAACAGACCCTGGCGGATTCTTGGCCATCAGTCATCTCCAGTAGTGCTAAGCATAGCTCTTGCATGAGCAATGGATGCATCGTCGTCTGTTCCCGATAGCATTCTTGAAATCTCGCGAACCCTATCTTCTCCCGATATCTCAAAAATTTGAGTCTCTGGAATACCATCTCCGCTACTTCTTTTAACAAGAAGGTGAGAATCGGCCAGAGCAGCAATCTGTGCTAGGTGAGTAACTACTATCACCTGATGGGATTTAGAGAGGGTTCTAAGTCTCTCCCCTACGGCCTGAGCAGCTGCACCACCAAGTCCGGCATCTACCTCGTCAAATACCAAGGTTCTAAAACGATCGCCGTCGTCCATAACACTTTCTAGAGCTAGCATCACACGAGAAAGCTCACCACCGCTAGCAATCCTAGCAAGGGGCCTCGGAGTCATTTGGCTAGAAGGGGAATACATAAGCTCATAGCGGCTAGATCCTGCCAAGGTCCAAGTGTTTATTGCCAACTCCTTTTTGGTAAAAGAAAAGCTAGCACCTTTCATTGCTAGCTCCTGAGCAGAATTTCCTAATTCATCTGCAAGTTTATTAGCTTGTTGCTCTCGTGCAGTGTCTAAGTTAGCAGCAGCTTCTTTGAGCTTAGCCTCACACTCATTTAGATCGTTCTCTAAATCGGTAATTCTCGAGACTGCATATTCTGCATCTTCTAAAAGAGTTTGCGACTCCTCCCAGGTAGACAACACATCTTCATAAGTTGGACCAAATCTCCTTACCAGGCCATCAAGCTCTCCTAGGCGATCCAAAGCCTGTTCTAGTGCAGCAGGATCAAAATCTACAGAGTCGCGATAAGCTCTAAGCTCCATAGAAAGATCCTCTAGGTCTAGCATTGCCGATTCGAGCCTATTTGCAAGTTCGTCCAAGCTCTTATCGGAGCTAGAAACCTTTCTCATAGCATTTAGTGAGTCGTCAAGTAGCGAAACAGCACCGTCTTGAGATCTAATTGCCTCCAATGCGCGAGAGGCTGCCTCGCTTAATGCTTCGCCATTTTTTAGAATGGGCAAACGTGATTCCAGCTCGGCTAACTCATTAGGTGCAGGCGAGACCTTGCCAATCTCTTTGCAAGCAAATCTGGCCTGCTCAAGCTTAAAGTCAGAAACTCGCTCAGCCTCTCTGGCTCGTTCTAGCTCATCGCGGGCTTTTGCATAAGCGTTAAAGGCTTCTTGGTATGCATTGAGCAAAGGATAGATCTCGTCTTTGCCCCATCTATCAATAAGCCCAGTATGGCTAGAAGAAACAAGGAGTTTTTGCTGACCATGCTGCCCGTGCAAATCGACCATGGGTCCAGCTATGGCTGCCAAATTGCCAACAGTGCTCATTGCATCGTTTATGTGACATCTGGAATTGCCAGAGGCTAAAACTTTGCGCCTAATGAGCAGCTCGCCCTTAGTGCTTGGAATATCGGCTTCTTTAAGTAGCTGCTCTGTTTTGGGTCCGCAGGAAAATCTTGCTTCTACCAAAGCACTATCTTGTCCCTCGCGCACCGATGCTGCATCCGCACGCTCACCTGTTGCCAGCCTAAGCGCTCCAAGCAAGGCAGTTTTTCCGGCTCCAGTTTCGCCGGTAAGCACAGTAAAGCCTGGTTTAAAATGCATCTCACATTTCTTAATAAGGGCTAGATCGCGAACATGAATCTCTTCAATCATGCTCCGCCTCCATAAAATGCATGAGATGCTGCTTTTGCAAAACCGGGAGCCTTGTACTTTAAGAAGGTGACGGCATCGGGTTTTATCTTGACACTGAGGCTGGCCGGGGAATCTTCCAAAGGCATAACGTGTCCATCCAAAAAGACCATGCATTCATGCCTTTTGGGAGTATGTGGCACAACCCTAACTGTTTGATCGGACCCGGTTACTAGGGCTCTTGATACCAGAGAGTGTGGGGCAATAGCTACAACAATCATGCAGGATAGATTGGGAGAAACAATAGGTCCACCGGCAGATAAAGCATATGCAGTTGAACCTGTGGGCGAAGATACAATAACACCGTCTGAACAGACCTTTACAAAGTGCTCAGCATCGATAAATACGTCATAGTTAATCATCTTGCCCGTGGAGCCTCGGCTAAGTGCCACCTCATTTAAAACCATATGCTTTGAAATGTTCCCATCGGCATCTTCGACCTCAACTTCTAGGGCAGATCTGGTTTCGCGCTCTATGTTTCCATCAATTGCAGCTTGCACTCCCTCATATAAAACATCGGGAGTTGCACTAGTTAAAAAGCCTAGGTTCCCAAAATTAAAACCCAAAATTGGTGCAGGATTTTCAAAGACAAGTTGAGCGCTTGATAGCATCGTCCCATCTCCACCCAGCGAGCAGATAAGATCAACACCGCCTTTTCCCTCTGGATAGAGATTCTCAATACTCTCCCCAAAGGCGATATCCTCTGCGCGGATTATCTGAGCGGCATGCCCATTGGTGATAAGCCAGTCTCTAAGTTTATCTGCCTCGTTTCGAGCTACTGGCTTAGTTGTACTCATTACTATCAGTATTCGCATTACCGCTCCCCAAAGAAATCTTCTCATCACTATGTGCGGAATGTGTAGAATGTGCGGCCTTGACCGCTTGCATAATCATACCCACAAGCTCTTCTTCATTATCCTTAACGTTTCTGTCCCAATTGTCTGGCATCCGCTTAGCTAGAACAAAAAATTCAAAATTTCCCTTAAAGCCAGAAATTGGAGAGGCACAAACTCCTAAAGGACACACATTAGCATTAGGCAGAAGCCTAAGCATCTTAGTTAAAACCTCAACATGCTTTGCAGGGTCTTTTACAACACCGCCCTTGTCCACTTGATCCTTTCTTAGTTCAAATTGAGGCTTAAGCAACATGAGCAGTTGTCCTCCCTCTGAAACCAAAGCTACAAGTACATCAATCAAGCTTGCCAGTGACACAAAGGACAAATCTGCAACCAGTAAATCAAAAGGGCCTCCAAGTTCGGTGACCCTGGCCTTTCGGATGTTGGTTCTTTCAAAAAGTTTGACCCTAGAGTCTTGTCTAAGCCGCCAAGCGAATTGTCCGTATCCAACATCTACAGCACATACCGATGCGGCTCCATTAATCAAAAGACAGTCGGTAAATCCTCCACTTGATGCTCCTACGTCTATGCAGGCAAGCCCTTTGGGATCCACATTTAGTGCGTCTAGAGCGCCCTGAAGTTTTACTCCTCCCCTAGAAACAAAACGAGGAGGAGTCTTTACCTTTAATGTAATTTGAGTATCGATTATTTGTGAGGGAGAAGTGATGGCGATTTCTGGACTTGTAATCTCGCCTGCAAGTACTGCGCGCATCGCCTGCTCGCGATCGCTAAAAAAGCCGCGCATAACTAGCAGCTCATCTAGACGCAGCTTCTTCATTCCACTTTTTTGTTTGTTTGCTCGATTTTTGTGCCCCATAAAACTTTTTCTGTGTTAGAGCGCTGCTGACACTAAAGACTAAAACACCGCTGACACGATCACCGGGTGGTTACGCAGAAGCCGCTCTGGTCTCAGACAGTCAACACTTGCGCTCTTTGTTCTACAAAGCTACAGCAAATTGCGCTCGATTTTGTCGGCTACCTGCTCAGGATTTAGTCCTAACTCCTCCATGAGTTCTGCTTCACAACCCTGCTGCACAAAGCTGTCGTCTATTCCAAATCTGATAACAGGGGGGTGTCCTAAGGCAGCAAGTTCAACCTGAATTTCTTCGCCATTGGCATTCAAAACATTTACTACAGAGAACTCATCATCTGTCTCTAGATCTAGTCTGCGACTAAGCTCTTCGAGTACTGCATCAGCAAAACCACCAACAATGGTTCCATCTTCGATAGTTGCGATTAATCGAGTACGTCTTGCAGCTTGTACGGTCTGTAGATCCATGGGCTTTACCCAGCGCATGTCATAAACAGAGCATTCAATTCCTCTAGTGGCAAGAATATCTGCAGCCTTTAATGCAACAGACACCATTCTGCCAACAGCCAAAATTGCAACGTCGTCTCCATTTCGCAAACAAAGCGCACGAGACTTCTCCCATACCGCTTCATTTCCTGTGGGCTCATAGATTTCTTCAGAAGATCTTGGGTATCTGATGGCTACCGGACCATCGAGTTCCTTGATAGCCGTAGCAAAAGCACCAGCTAACTCAGCCGTAGACGATGGTGCAAGAATTGTCATTCCTGGCATAGAACGTAGATATGCAAGATCAAATAAGCCATGATGTGTCGAACCATCGCGGCCAACTAATCCTGCACGATCAATACAAAAAACAACATGCAGCCCTTGAAGAGCCACGTCTATCATCATTTGGTCGTATGCACGCTGCAAGAATGTGGAATAGATTGCCACCACAGGCAGTCTGCCCCCAATGGCAAGACCTGCAGCAAGCGAAACTGCATGTTCTTCCGAAATCCCAACATCAAAAAACCTATCGGGATAGGCCCTTTCAAAAGCACTGAGTCCAGTGCCATCAGACATGGCAGCAGTTATGGCTACAAGCTTTTCGTTGCGACCACCCTCAATTTCCATGAGCCTAGAAAAGACCTTTGTGTAGCCCGAAGAGCCAAAGAAACTTACTGTCTCGCCAGTATCAATATCAAAACCGGGAATGCCATGGAATTTAGAAGGGTTATACTCAGCTGGCCCATAGCCCTTACCTTTGCGAGTAACAGCATGAATGAGTACGGGGCCATCATAATCTTTAGCAGCCTTTAGAGCCTCTTCCATATCTGGAATACTATGCCCATCAATTGGCCCCAGGTAGGTTATTCCCAAATCCTCAAAAAAGGTTCCACCTACTAAAAACTTTTTGACCGAGTTTTTAAGCTCCTCACCAAACTTTACTGCTAAATGGCCGAGCCGTCCCAGATTTCCAACATTTTCTTCAACCGTGCTACGCAGATGCGTATATTCTTGGCTAAGCCTGATCTTTCCCAAAAACAAAGAGATTGCCCCAACATTACGAGCAATCGACATCCCATTATCGTTAAGAACAATAATCAGATTGCGGTGCGTTTGACCAATGTGATTCAAAGCCTCAAATGCCATTCCACCTGTAATAGAAGCATCGCCAATCAAAACCGAAACATCTCCGGATTGGCCATTCATCTGCTTTGCAAGCAAAAGGCCAATAGCAATTGAGAGTGAATCAGAAGCATGACCAGAGTCATGCACATCGTATTTGCTCTCACTTCTGCGAGGAAAGCCAGATATTCCGCCGTATTGCCTAAGTGTGGATATCTTATCCATGCGGCCAGTAAGAAGTTTATGTGCTATTGATTGATGTCCTACATCAAAAACAATCGAATCGTCCTCAGAAGGAAAAGCACGGTGCATTGCCAATATGATTTCGACAGCACCCAAACTTGATGCCAGATGACCACCGGTTTGAGACATCGTTGCAAGGATCACTGCGCGGAGTTCGACAGCTAGCTGTTCTAGCTCTGCATAATTAAGATCAGCCAAATCGGCAGGAGTCTTAATCCCCGAAAGGATAAAGTCACCATCCCTTGCATCCATTTAGATCACCCACACCTAAGATCACGCGGGAGTAGATATTTGTTCAGAAGACTCATCGAGTTTAGCGCTAGCATCGCTGCTTACGTTTGAATTGTCGGAACTCTCAGAATCGCCTGAAATGCCTGAAGCGCCAGAGTTGTCCGAAACGCCCAAAGCATCTGAAACACCAGAACCATCCGAGTCGTCCGAAGCCTCTGAAGTCTCTGAGACATCTGAAACATCAGAACTGTCAGAATCGCCCGAAACGTCTGAGGTATCAGAATCGCCAGAACTCTCAGAATCCTCAGATACAGATGAGTTAAAAGCCTCGATTTCTTCATAGGAAAAATCAGTCTTTTCTATAAGATCAGCACAGCTGTTGCCTAAGCGTATTGCCTCCTCATATAGATCCAAAGCTTCTTCTAGGGCAACATCTTTAGATCTAATCTGCTCAACAATCTCATCGAGATGTTTTTTTACTCGCAGATACGAACTGGGTCTTTCCTGACGACGATTCATAACTATTTGCTCTCCTGCTCGGAGACCTCATCTACTGAGGCTTCACCTACGGAGACCTCATCTACGGAAGTCTCATCTACTGAGGCTTCATCTACTCCAATAATTTCCTCTTCCTCTAAAAGCATTAAGTCACTTTTACTAAGTTGAGCAGCAATCCTTCCTAAGACTCCGTTTACAAATCTAAAAGATTCGTCTTCTCCCCCAAAACTCTGTGCTAGCTCCACTGCCTCATTAATCGAAACACTAGAGGGCACGTCGTCTCTATAAAGCATTTCAAAAACTGCAATGCGAAGAATGGCCCGATCAGTAGAGGCCATTCTAGATAAAGACCAATTCTCAGAGGCCTCCTCGATAACTTTGTCTATTTGAGCGAAATTTTCTGAGATACCCGATAACAGCTCTTTTGCATACTTCTCAACAACAACTCCATCCATAACTTCAGTGGAATCTGCTGGAAGATTTGCATTTTCGCCTACAAAATCAAGGCTAAAAAGCATTTGGAGGACCTGTTTTCTAGCCCTGGTTCGCTTGATAATCGTGTTTGGATGGTTTTTGGACATATTGGGGCGGCTTACTCCTCAAATTGCAATGCAGGCTTACTCTTCAAATTGCAAGGTGCAGTGCAGGGCTTACTCCTCAAACTGTAGGGCAGATACGTATACGTTTATCGCATCAACCTTAATTCCCGCTTGGGCAAAGAGAGCATCTGTAACATTGGATTTAATTCCATCAACAATGTCCTGCAGCTTATATCCGTAAAAAATCTGGACGCGAATATCCAAAACAAGATCTCCCTGTTCTTCGGCGATCTCAACTCCGGTAATCCCTTCCTGCTTTGTGAGAACGGAGTTAAACCAGCGCTTGTCTACCTTGGGACCACCTACAGCAGCTACGCCAGGCACATCAGAGGCAGCCCTAGCAATCATGGTTTCTACTACTCCCGGAGCAATTCCAAGATGGGCGATCGTAGAGTCTGGATTGGGCCATGTAATCTCTTGGGGATTACTACTAATGTTGGATTTAAGAGAGTTTCTAGCCACCTGACTCCCCTCCCAAAAACGATACTTGCAAGATTTCACCGCTATAGATTAACGCATTGCGCTTAAGCTTTAAATTATTTCTATGCCAAACCACCGTTGATACGATCACTGAGTGGGTAACACAGAAGCCGCGCTGGACTCAGGCAGTCCTCGCTCGCGTTCTTTTTTCTGCAAAACATACGTGCGTTTGCATGAACTTGATTCTAGAGAAAGATTTTTCTAGTTGCTTTTGCACGCTGCGGAACTCGCCAGCATCGGCATTCTGTGCACTCTTTGTTGAGAGTCTGTTGTTGCTGAGCTTGATTAACCCTATGTCAATCACGGTCTAACATAGGGTTAATATCAACAGAGATATCAACAGAGTCCAAACTCCTTTTCGACAAAGTCTGTATAGACATCGCCTGCTATAAAGGCCTCGTTATCTACAACTTTGCGATGGAACGGTATCGTAGTGCTAATTTCTTCAATTTTAAATTCGTCAAGTGCACGACGAGCCCTAGCAATCGCCTCGTTTCTATCAATTCCCCACACAAGCAGCTTAGCAAGCATAGAATCGTAGTACGGAGGCACGTCGTATCCCTGGAAAATCGCAGTATCAATCCTAATTCCAGGACCTGCTGGCATGGATAAAGACGCAAGCCTACCAGGGGATGGCCTAAAGTCGTTGTTGGGATCTTCGGCATTAATACGAAACTCTATTGCATGTCCAAATGGCGAAAATGGTGCCCTATCTTTACAAGACATCTCCTCGCCTGCTGCTATGCGAATCTGCTCTTTAATGATATCAACGCCAGTGATCAACTCAGATACGCCATGTTCTACCTGAACTCTGGCGTTCATTTCCATAAAGTAGAAGCTGCCATCTTCGTCCAGCAAAAACTCTACAGTTCCAGCGTTTGTGTAGCCACTGGCCTTAACCATACGAAGGGCCGTAGCACCCATCTCTTGACGCAGTTCTTCTGTAAGAGCCGGAGAAGGAGCTTCTTCAATAAGCTTTTGATGCCTGCGTTGAATCGAACAATCCCTCTCGCAAAGATGAATCATATTGCCATGAGTATCAGAAAGAATCTGAATCTCCACATGCCTAGGACGCTTGATGAGTTTTTCTATATAAACATCGTCATTGCCAAAGGCCGAAAGCGCCTCGGCCTTAGCAGTAGTAAATGCGCTCTCCATATCCTCATCAGACATGACCTCGCGCATTCCTTTACCACCGCCGCCTGCACTAGCCTTTACCAGTACCGGATACCCAACACTCTTAGCAAAAGTCCTAGCATCTTCAACAGTTTCAACCACGCCGTCGCTTCCTGGCACGGTTGGAACACCAGCAGATGCAGCAGTTTCTTTGGCGTTAGACTTGTTTCCCATCGAATCCATTACATCGGCACTAGGACCAATAAAAACCACATCGTTGTCGACACAGGCCCTAGCAAAGTCAGAGTTTTCAGCCAAAAAGCCGTAACCCGGATGAATTGCCTGTGAGCCTGTGATCTTAGCTGCCCCGATAATAGATGGGATGTTCAGATACGACTTAACCGAAGGGGCATCACCTATGCATACAGACTCATCGGCCATGCGAACAGCCTCAGACTTGGCATCTGCAGTGGAGTAAACCGCAACTGTAGAGATATTCATCTCTTTTGCAGCGCGGATTATCCTTACGGCAACCTCGCCCCTATTGGCTATCAGAATCTTGTCGAACATCTATAGATACCGCCTATTTCTCTTATTTCTCCACGCCGTCGTAAATCGGCTCTAAATAAAACAAAACAGTTCCATACTCAACAGGTGTTGCATCCTCTAGGCAAACCTCACGAATAACTCCGATCTGCTCTGCCGGAATCTCATTCATAAGCTTCATTGCCTCAACAATGCAAAGCGTTTGTCCCGCAGTTACCTCATCGTCTACCTGCACGAATGGGTCGGCACCAGGAGAGGGTGCAACATAGAAGGTTCCGACCATAGGAGATGTAACAGGAATCCAATTTCCCGGACGCTCAATATCTTCAACAGCCTCAACAGGCTCAGGAATTGCATCGGGTGTCAAGACAGGCTGGCTAACTACAACCTGCTGAGGTGCTGCCTCACCTTGTGCGCGAATGGTAATCTTCATGCCGGCTTCTTCTACAGAAACCTCTCCAACATTGGAGTCCTCTACGGCTTTGATGAGATCTTTGATCTGGTTGATATCCACGTAGTCCTCCTCAATGGTTCCTCGAGATTCTTCCTCGAGCATGAAATCTACCTTCTGGGATGAGCGATGCTTAGATAAGAAGGTTCTAGCAGTCTCTGGGAACAAGGCATACATAAGCACGTCTTCTTCGCTTTGAGCAAGTTCCCCGATCTCCTCCTCATAAACAGAATAGGGAGTGGTAACCAGCGACGATGGTGGGGTATCTGGATCTAGTGGAGGTGTAGAACCCAAAACTTTTGCAACTATCTCTAGATTTAGAGGTCCTGGAGCCTTTCCATAATATCCCGCCAGATAATCTTTCATCTCGGCCGAGACAACAGACCAGCGCTTGCCGGTTAACACATTAAAGACAGCCTGAGTTCCCACAATCTGAGACATAGGCGTTACCAGCGGAGGATAACCAACCTCGGCCCTAACATTGGGAATCTCATCCATAACATCTTGGAGTCTGTCTGCAGAATTCTGAATCTCAAGCTGGCTGATAAGATTACTCATCATGCCGCCTGGAACCTGATGGCTATAAACCTGCATGTGAATAAGAGAGCTCACGCCGCGCTTATGATGACTGCGCTTGCGAACCTCTTCCCAGTACTCGGCAATCTCAAAGAGCAGATCAAGATCTAGGTTAGTATCGGCACCGGATTCCTTAAGAGCTGCAACAACCATCTCAACTGCAGGTTGAGAATTACCAAAAGCAAGTGGAGCCGATGCCGTATCAACAATTGCAGCTCCCGCCTCAGCAGCCTTGATGTAATTGGTTGGAGCCATGCCGCCAACATAGTGGCAGTGAACATGCACCGGCAATCCAACCTCTTCGCGAAGCGCGGCAACCATTCTCTCGGTGCGATAAGGAGTAAGCATTCCGGCCATGTCCTTAATGGCTATGGAATCGGCACCTAATTCCTTCCACTGCATCGCGTAGTCGATATAGCTATCAAGCGTGTGCACAGGGCTTACGGTGTAAGAGATAGAACCTTCGAGATGCGCACCGCATTCTTTTACGGCCTCTGCGCTGTCGATGACATTGCGAATGTCATTTAAAGCATCAAAGATCCTAAATACGTCTACGCCATTGCGATGTGCTGCATGCAAAAACCTAGTAACGATATCCTTGGAATAATGGTGATATCCAACTAGGTTCTGACCTCTAGAAAGCATTGAGAGCGGAGTATTTGGACAGCGCCGCTTGATAGCCCTGAGCCTTTCCCATGGATTTTCGTCGAGAAACCTCAGGCATGTATCAAAGGTAGCACCTCCCCACGCCTCGATGGCCCAATAACCTACACGATCCATCTTGTCCAAGATCGGGAGCATGTCGCCCGTTTGCATCCTGGTAGCCCAAAGCGACTGATGAGCATCGCGTAGGGTAGTGTCCATGATATGTAGTGTTCTCATATTGCCTCCTCTCTTTTTATCTAAGTCTCTAAGTCGTTTTATGCCCGACTTTTACATCGGGCATATTCTTGGTTTCGGCTTTATCTAATGCCGAGAAGTATTTCTGCTCAACGCCGAGAATCTAAGGAACAACTTTTATTCATCGGCGAGAAATAACTTAAAAAGATACATACTCTTGTATCAGTTTTGTAGTAAATACCACAAGACGATTAAACCCTAGTGACGTAACGACCGTCGCGAGTGTCAATTTTTAAGACATCGCCCGGGTTCACAAACATGGGAACCTGAATCACAGCTCCGGTCTCCATGGTTGCAGGCTTGGAAGAACCCTGCACCGTATCGCCCTTAAAGCCTGGTTCTGTCTCGGCCACCTCAAGCTCAACAAACATTGGAGGCTGAACACCAATCATCTCGCCGCCTGCATATTGGAATAGGCAGGTATCATTTTCTTTGAGCCACTGAGAAGTATCGCCAATAAGGTCTGTTGAGATAGCAAGTTGCTCATAGGTGGTGTTATCCATGAAGTAAAAATCGGATCCATCGTTGTAGAGATATTGCATCTCTTTGGTCTCCATGCGAACTTCGTCAAACTTCTCTCCAGCCCTAAAGGTGAGATCGTTGACTCTGCCTGTTTTAACATCGCGCACCTTAGTTCTAACAAAGGCACCACCTTTGCCAGGCTTAACATGCTGGAATTCAATAATCAGATTTGGCTTGCCATCGATGCTGATGCACTTGCCGTTCTTAAAATCCGCAGTGGAGATCGCCATATTTGGATGATCCTTTCAAAATACTAAATCCTCTAAGCTAATGGAGTCTTCCGGGTGGAATATATCACAAGGCTATAATGGACAATCTTTGCCATCGGGCAGCTTGCTGCAATATGGGCGCAAGGGGGTTAAAGCAAGGGGCTTAGCTCCGCTCGCTGCAAGACTTGGCAGCGCCAACATTGTGCGTAAGGGGGTTAAAAACCTACACGCACTGCTACGCTCACTGCTGCGCAACTGCTACACGCACTGGAGTTCGTGAGCAGAGGCTGTAAAGTCGTCAAAGCCGTCTGTGGTAACAACGCCAAAGTCTTCTATACGAACTCCACCTACTCCAGGCACATAGATCCCAGGTTCTACTGTCACCACATTTCCAACCTCTAATAAGCCTTCGCTTTTTGAAGACAGTCTTGGCAGCTCATGAATATCTATTCCAACTCCATGACCTAGCGAATGAGTAAAGTAGCCCTCATAGCCAGCTTCGTTGATGACCTGTTCTGCCAATGCGTGGATCTTGCTGTACTCAATTCCAGGACGAATAGCTTTTTTGCACTCCTCATGAGCAAGCAAGACAGCGTCATAGATCCTCTTGAGTTCGGCAGATGGCTCACCAATTGCCACAGTCCTAGTCATATCCGAGCAATAACCGCCATATTTGGCTCCAAAGTCTATGACCACTAGATCCCCAGCTTCGAGTTTTCGTGAAGAAGGGATGGCATGCGGCATTGCAGAGTGCAGAGGCCCACTTGCCACAATACTTGCAAAGGCAATACTTTGTGCCCCATCTAATCGCATCGAATATTCCAAACGACTAGCCACCTCAAGCTCAGTAAGCCCTGGTGCAATCCATGTAAGCAAATCACTAAATGCTCTGTCTGTAATCTGCTGAGCTTGGCGCATTATCTCGACTTCTGCCAGATCCTTTACTGCGCGAAGAGATGTCACGGGATCTTTCATCTCAACAATCTCGCAGCTAAGACCTTTTTTTGACAAGGCGGCATCCAGAGCGCGAAACTCATCAAGCGCAATGTTTGATTCCACGCCTATTTTTGCATTTGCGGGCAGCGAGTCGGCGATTCTATTTGCTGCAAAATCCATATGAGAGATTTGCTCATCTGATATGTCTAGGATGTCTAAGCTTTCCCTATTGGGATGCGAGCGCATAGCTTGCGAATATCTACCATCGGTATGAATTGAAAAGGAATCTCCACTGATGAGAGCTAGATGAGCCTGTTCCGTATCAAAAACCCCATCCATCGAAGTAAGCCATCTAATGTCAGAAGTATTTCTACAGTAATAGGCATCTATGCCTGCGTTTTCGAGAACTTTTGCAAGCTTGTTAAATCTAGATTCCATCAGAGGAGACCCCTTTCTTTACCTTTCTTTACCTTTCTTTATCTGTGATTCTAGCCACCAACATCTCTATTGCATCAATGTAGCCCTTGCGACCCAAGCCCTTAATTTGGCCTATGCAGGCCGGAGCAATCACCGAGATTCTACGAAACTCATCTCTATTAGCTATGTCAGACAAGTGAACCTCTACAACCGGAATCGAGATGGCCTCAACGGCATCGTGTAGGGCATATGAGTAATGAGTGTAGGCACCCGGATTAAAAACGATTCCGTCATAGATCTTGCGAGCATCTTGGATGCAGTCGATCAATGCGCCCTCGTGATTGGATTGAAAAAACGACACCGAAAGACTTACATTAATTCCGTACTCCGACAGCCTAAGCTCAATGCCAGTAAGACTGGATTTGATGTACTCGTTTATCTCGTCGAGTGTGTTTATTCCGTATAGCTTGGGATCACGTTCACCAAGCAAATTAAGGTTGGGGCCATTTACAAGCAAAATAGAGATTTTTTGCAGCCTACTCGTTTGTAGCCTGCTCTTTTGTGCCCCACTCGTTTGCACTCTATCCTCTTGCACCCTGCTCTCTTGCACCTTATCTCCCATCTCGCGAGAACCATTTTTTGAGCTGCGTTGCAATAAAATCAGGAGCCAGCTCTACTAGCCGCCAGTCGCCAGGAGACCTAGCCAACACAAAACTGATGTTTTTACCGTCGGCCTTTTTGTCATGAGTCATGCGTTCTACTAGGGCATCCACATCAAAAGTGCGGCCCAAAGGCTCAATACCAAGAGCACTAAGAAGGCTGTCCTGAGCTTCTTCAAAGCCGGGGGCAGTTCCGATAACCTCGCCTGCTAGATGTGCTGCAAAGCGCATTCCTTCTGCCACGGCAATACCATGCAAAACCTTGGGAGATTCAGAAACTGCCTCTATTGCATGACCTAGAGTGTGTCCATAGTTAAGACACTTGCGCTTAGAAGATTCCTTCTCGTCTTCTACAACCACCCTAGCTTTAAACTCGACCGTCTTAGCAATTGCCTGCCTTAGATAGTCTGGATCGTGAGCAAGCAGA
Source organism: uncultured Coriobacteriaceae bacterium (assembly GCA_964581165.1). Classification (GTDB taxonomy): domain Bacteria; phylum Actinomycetota; class Coriobacteriia; order Coriobacteriales; family CADBOM01; genus CAZPAN01. The sequence goes on along the minus strand of CAZOMM010000022.1, from coordinate 10,117 downwards.
TAAGGGGATGCGTCAAAAAGCCATGTAGAAAAATCCTGAGAGTCGATAATTGCCGACTTGGCCATCTCGGCAAAACCGCAGCGCCATTCGATTGCAGGCAAGCTCTCTAAAAGCGAGATATCTGCCGAGACATATACAGGTTGAGCAAAGTTTCCTACTAGGTTTTTTACTCCTCCAACATTGACAGCATTTTTGCCTCCAACCGAGGAATCGATCATCGACAACAATGTGCTAGGAACCTGAACAAATGGAATACCTCGCATGTAAGTGGAGGCAACAAAACCAGCCAGATCTCCAGTGACACCTCCGCCAAGAGCAACAACAACTGAGTCTCTCGAAAAGCGATATTCGGCCAGAGCTTCGTGGAAGGATTCTGCCGAAGACATGGTCTTTGAGGACTCCCCTGCCATAAAGCTAAACTTGGCAACTGCAAAGCCAGCCTCTTCTAGCGAGTTAGCCACCGCGTCTGCATAAAGTGGAGCAACATTAGAATCGGCAATCAAAGCGCAGGGCCTAGGGCTGATTGCCTGAGCTAGATGCTCTCCAAGTTTTGAGGTAATCCCAGCACCAATGCGTATGTCATATCCAGCACCGCTGGGAAGCGAAAGTCTAACAACACTTGCCGTCATAACAGCCCCTTTTGTTCAAGCAAAGATCCCAATTCAGTCGATACCTGCGAAGCAGTTTTGCCACTAGTGTCATATCGCATATCTGCAACTTCTAGATACATGGGCATTCTCTTTTGTAAAAGCTCAACAGGGTCGCTTCCTCTGGCCAGTATCGGCCTAGATTCAAATGAGGAGATTCTAGATATAGCCTCTTTGGGATCTACTTCCATAAAGACTACAAAACCCAGGTTTTTAAGCATCTCGCGGCATTCAGCTGTGCTAACAATTCCTCCACCACAGCTCACAATTGCAGGACTAAGCCCTGTTAAGTGATGAAGGTATTCAAGCTCGTACTCTCTAAAGCGCTGCTCGCCTTCTTGGGCAAATATCTCGGGAATTGTTTTGCCCGTCATGCGCGATATTCCAGTATCTGTATCAAACGAGACTTTCCCATAGGCACGCGCCAAAAGCCTAGCTGTAGTGGATTTGCCAGATCCCATAAAGCCCAC
>CAZOMM010000022.1:0-8900 GCA_964581165.1 uncultured Coriobacteriaceae bacterium | reverse complement strand
CTCATTTGATCTTGCCGTGGCATCTCGTTGCGCCCCAAACTCATTTGATCCTGCTTAGATAATGTTCGATAGCCACAAGCATGTCCGACAGGCAATCGCGTCCAAATTTGTCTTGATATGCATTGGCCAATACCATCGCCACCTCGGCCTCGGCAACCACTGCTGCAGCCGGAACTGCACATACGTCGGATCGCTCCTTTGATGCTTCGGCCCTATCGTGAGTATCCATATCAACTGTTAACAGCGGAGAAGTCATCGTAGGGATAGGCTTCATGCATGCTTTGAGTATGAGGAGTTCTCCTGTGCTCATCCCACCTTCGAGACCTCCGGCCCTGTTTGACTCCCTAAAATATCCGCGATCAGGATCGTAGGAAATTGGATCGTGAACATCAGATCCAAATAGCTCGCCTGCACGATTTCCAATTCCAAATTCAACAGCTTTTATCGCCGGGATTGAAAAGATTGCTCCACCCAGCTGTGATGTGAGCCTATCGGCCGCCGTGGCATATCCACCAAGACCTGGCACCAGACCACTGGCAGTTACGCAAAAGCATCCTCCAAGCGACTGCCCCTTTTCTTTGGCTGTATCTATCTGCGTCTTCATAGACTCAGTGGTATTTGGATCTGGACATCTAGTTTCGGAATGTTCTGTCTGCTCGGCATCTATCTGCCAATCTCTTGCCTCCAAATAATCATCTGGCAAACTGGCAGTTCCAATGCGTGCAACACAGGATTTAATAGAAACCCCAAGCTCATCAAGCATGGCCTTGGCGATGGCACCGGCTGCTACCCTACATGCAGTTTCTCTTGCACTTGCTCTTTCGAGAATGTCTCGGCAATCATTTGTACCTATCTTGAGAGCACCTGTTAGATCTGCATGTCCCGGACGAGGACTGTGTTCACGAACAAGATCGTCCGGAGCCTTTCCGTCTGGACTCATCCTGTTGAGCCAGTTTTCATGATCTTTGTTGCGGATAAGCAGGGCCACTGGAGTGCCCAAGGTCTTTTCGAATCTTATTCCCGAGATTATTTCGGCATGATCGCTTTCGATTTTCATCCTACCGCCACGACCGTAACCCATCTGTCTACGACGCAGATCTTTGTCTATATGCTCAGCACTAAGGCTAATACCTGCTGGAACGTCGAGCACCATGGCCACCAGTCCCCTGCCATGGGATTCACCAGCGCTTTCGTATCTCAAATTTGATACCTCCGTAGTAGCCGCTAATTTTCGTGGTAGCTGCTAAATCTGACGCCTTCGTGATGGCAGCTAATTTCCGTGGTAGCCGCTAATTCCGATAGTTGTACCATCTAGTTACGCCACCCAGCTACGCCATCGCCGCTAATTACCATTAGCTAACTCTATAAGCAAGAAAGCTATGATTAAGCGGCGAAATACCCAAAACAATCGCAACGATTATAGACCCTCAAAAAATTAGTATCGCCTGCACTAGGGCAAGTAGCAGGCCTGGGATCGCAAGACAGGGTCCAAAGGGAACTGTGTTTTGCCTGTAAATGACACAGTATGCAATCGCAAGTACAGAGGCAATAAGTAGGGCCAAGAGAGCTTCTAGTCCAAGTACTGCGCCTAAGACTGTCATCAGTCTGATATCTCCACCGCCAAGCGGGGAGCTAATCTGAGGTGAGTTGGAACTGCTGTGAGTGGAACTGTTGGGAATTGGATTGAAAGTGTCCGTGTTAGGAAATGGATTGCCAGCGGCAGTCTTGTTGAAAAACAGCTTACCTGTAGTGGTCTTGTTGGATGACGCTTTCTCGATGCTTGAAAACTTGGAAACCGAGTTGCGATGCCTCAAACGAATCAGGAGACCCGAAAGAGCAACACCAGTCAAAGCAAGCAATAACATAGCTGCAACGCCTAGGCCCGAACGAATGCAAGCCCGAATTAGCATTTGCAAACCTGTAGCATCGAAGGCTTGAAACCGTGTCTGTTCTTCCAAATTTCCCAAATTTCCGAAAGCTTGGAAGAAAAGGTCCTCATTCGACACCTGAGTCATCATCAAAGACTCCGCAGCTCCAGATACTACAAGCATGCTCGCCGAAATCCCAAAAGCACAAATATGCAGAGATCTAAGGATGGGTAAGGGAATTCTACGACTTAAAACATCTGTGGCACATGCCATTCCCAAAGATGCTGACATGCAGGTAATTCCTGCAAACATACAAATCTCAGCGGGTAAAACTCCCAGCCCACAGATACATACAAGCATCGAAGCAATGCCTACGCCCACGTTGCAAGCCACTAGGAGTCTTGCTAGCCCGATAGCTGCAACCGGAACAGCACCCCACTTTATGTACTTAGCACCTTGCACAACTAGATATTTCACTCCAATGTATTAAGTCTTAACCACCGTAACCGCCGCAACCGCTGCGGTCATTCCTCTGCTGCGGCATTTTTTGCAGCCATTTCCCAGCCCTATGTTAAAGCTACAGCTTCGTAGGCCACTTTTCTAGCTGATCCATCGATATCTATATCAAATCCTGAGTGAACAGCCCACAAGTAAATTGTTAGCAAGGCCTGCTCCACCAGCATGGGAAGGCCACCTATTGCAGTAGCTCCAGCAGTCTGTGCTTCCTTTAAAAGATTAGTCGAACCAGCAGCATAAACAGCATCCATCACAAGCTGGTCCTTACGAAATGTGGCATCAGTAATCGGAGAGGGATCGTTTAAATTCATACCCAGCGGAGTTGCATTAATAACGATATCAAAGTCAGGAACTTTATTCTGGGCCTCTAGGTAATCAATTACAGAGAACCTATCTGCATTGGGCCTCGACCAGTTTGGCTCTGTGCCATAAGGCCCAAAACCCCAAAAATCCAAGTCTCCCCTCCTGGCACAGGAATCAGCCCTATCAAGAAGCTCCAAAGCAAGGCCTGTGCTACGCTCGGGATCTCTAGAGACAAGCTTTACCACCTTTGCGCCATGCATTAAGACAGAAGCAGCTATAGACATTGCAGCTCCACCCGTACCAAGAATCATTATCCTTGCATCCTCTATCGCAAAGCCCTGGGCTTCAATTGCCCTGCAGGCTCCCTCGCCATCGGTGGTCTCACACAAAAGAACTGCCCGACAAGCAAGCTCATCACATTCCTCCGAAAAAATAATCGTATTAGCAGATCCTGTTATTTCGGAGTTGATGCCCTTCTTGTCAGATAGGTCGAATGCTAGGCGTTTGTAGGGTGTTGTGATGTTAAAACCCACAACAGATTCTTCTATAGAGCTGGCTCTCATCGCATCCATTCGAGCTGACGAGACAATTGCCTTAAAGGCGCTTTCGTCCTCTGCTGATATCGCTCCATATGTCCAGGGGAATCCCAGCTCCTTATAAACAGCCTTATGTATGCTAGGCGAGAGCGAATGTTCAACTGGATATCCAATAACTGCAGCATTAAAGTCCATTGCACTGTTTCCTCGTTGTTTCCTTGTTTTTTTCGCTGCTTACTCCACCATTGGGGGCGTGGAGATTTTGGGCGTAGATATTTTTTTGGACAGGCCTCTGTGGTCCCGATGGGTATCGCTTAGGCTGTCATGAGAAAGTGATACCACAGGGCGCTCACACGCGGGGTTTTGGATCGCCGCCCATCAGTAGTCTCTCAAAACGACGAAGAAAAAGCGTATGGGGAAGGTCCTTGGCAGCAAGCGGCAAAACCATGATAGCTTTCATGCCACTTAGGTGAGAACCCAAGACATCTGTCATGAGCTGATCGCCAATACCCACAGATTCCCTAGCCTTAAGTCCCATTCTTTTGCGAGCAATCATATAAGCAAGTGGAAATGGCTTCATCGACTTATGTATTATCGGAAGGCCTAGACGCTCAGCCACAGCAAAAACTGTGGAATGCCAGTTGTTCGAAACCAGACAGATCTTCAGGTCAGACTGTTTTGCTCGACCCAACCACTCCATCACAAAATCTGGAACCTCGCTGTTCTCCCTCGATAAGAGCGTATTATCTAGGTCAACAAACAAGCCCCTAATTCCAGCTTCCACAAGAGCATCCAAATCGATTGCTGCAACGGAAGAAACTATGTCGTCTGGTTTAAATAAAGACATGAAAATCCACGCAAACTATCTCCACGTAAACTATTTCGACGCAGGCTATTTCCGCGCAAACTATTGCGCCGCCAAGAAGTCTTCGTAGTTAGAAAAGAAACTATGAGTTCCATCGTCTCCAACTGCAACATAGTACAGATACGAGGTTTCTTCTGGGTTGGCAGCTGCCACCATAGCGTCAATTCCAGGAGAGCAGATTGGCCCGGGTGGTAGTCCACTGATCAAGTAAGTGTTATAAGGACTATCAACCTCCAAATCGCTATAAGTAACTGCCTCACCATCATAAGAATCTCCGAGGGCATACACTACGGTGGCATCGATTTGAAGTGCCTGACCAGAATCGAGCCTGTTATAAATAACCGATGCCACTGTTGCCATTTCGGATTGAACAGAAGTTTCTTTTTCGATCATAGAGGCAATAGTAACGATCTCGGAAAGCGTTAGATCGTTGGCTCCCGATTGCGACAGGCCAGCATCAGAAAGTTCAGACACAAACTGGTCGAGCATAAGCCTGATAACGTCATCAGCATCCGAGCCATCAAGAATATCGTAGGTTTTTGGGAAAAGGTAACCTTCAAGAGAGTTGTTGTAAGCTCCCTCCAAGAATGTGTACTCAGAGGCATATTCATCGGCAGAATAGGCAAGATCCAAGAATTCTTCCGATGAAATACCAAGCGTAGTTTCCACTGTCGAGGCCACCTCTTCTAAACGTAGACCTTCTGGAATAGTTAGCTTGGTGCCATAAAAATCTGGCCCAGAAATTAAGATGTCCACCAGCTCTGAATTGTCCATTAGGGTGACCAGCTCATAAGTGCCTGGTTTTAAGCTGGAACTTGCTCCCAAACTGTCAACCACCGAGAGAAAATCAGCCTCGCTACTAATAACATCGTTGTCATAAAGGATTTCGGCAATTGAGCGCGAAGAGGAGCCATCAGGGATTGTGACCTCTACAGCAAGTCCTGCCTCTACATCTTTCTTTGCATTAAAAGAGCATCCAAAAATAGAGCTAGAAATCCACAAGGCAAAAAGACCTATGAGCGCAATCAACACCACACCAACAATAAGCCTAGGCCAAAGCCTTTTGCGCGGCCTGATAGCCGAGGTGTCATACTGCGAAAATCGTTTAGTTGCCATCTTGTGAACAGACTTAGCCTTCATTTGTCTAAAAGGAGATCTGTTTTTAGCATAGTAAGGCTTATCTAGCTTGACTCTTTTTGCTCTTCCCTCCGAAGACGAATCATTTTTTTTGAGATGTTTGCTGGTGTAGCGACGACTCATAACAATCCCCGTTCACCTGATTGTGTCGAGATAGGCCTGTAAAAAGATAGACGCTGCAAGCATATCCAACTTTCCGCGCATGTCACGTTCGCTTAAACCCTGTTCTCTCATTATCCTTTTAGCCTCTAGAGAAGAGAGTCTTTCGTCAAAAAACTCAAAAGGAATTCCGGTTCTATTCGATATCAGTTCAATCTGTTCTCGAACCCACCTAGCCTGTGAATTCTCCTCACCATCTAGAGAAACCGGTAAGCCCGCAAGCAAAAGCTCTGGTTCGTAATCTTCTATCAAAGTTCTAAAGGGGCGAGAATAACTAATCACGTCTTGGTGAGATAACACCTTAAGAGGACTCGCAATAGTTCCTTTTACATCACTAATTGCTATCCCGATTCTTTTTTGGCCTATGTCTAGGGCCATGATCCTCAAGAATTTCCACCGCCTTAGAACTCTACAAACAGAAAGCAAAGCTTTGCGGGCAAAGAAAGAGTTTAGACAACTATATAAGCTCAGCTATGGCAGCCTCTATGTCCTTAATACCAGCAGGATTTTTTCCACCAGCCTGGGCCATCTTAGGCTTTCCGCCACCTCGACCATCAACCAAAGGAGCAATGCCTGCAATCATTGTTTTAGCATCAAAGCCCGCCTCAACGGCCGCATCGTTTCCTGCTGCCAAAAGACTAACCGCATCTCCATTGTTAGAGACACAAACAAGTGCGCGAGCTTGGGTAGCGCCATCTTTGATTGAATCCCAAAAGTCCTTTAAGGCATTCATGTCGGCACCATCAAAGAGCACATACTCAAACTCATAGGCTGCCTGGAGTTTTGTCCTAGAAGTAATTCCTGTCTCGACCCCTCCTGCAGATGTTGCAGCTTTGCGAGCCTGTTTGACTGCACGCTCCAGCTCAGAAATCTTGCTGACATTAGCTGCAGAACGCTCGGCAACTTGAAGAGCTGCCACCTTCATAGATGCAGCCGCCTGATCAAGCACAGCAAGTCTTGCATTTACAAAATCGAGAGCATCATAGCTGCTTACAGCCTCAATCCTGCGAGTATTAGATCCAATGGATGATTCGGAGACAATCTTCATAAATCCAATTTCTGTAGTATTAGCAACATGCGTGCCTCCGCAGAGCTCCTTAGAAAAGTCACCGCACTCCAAAACCCTTACACGCTCACCGTATTTTTCGCCAAATAAAGCAGTAACCCCTAATGCTCTAGCCTCATCTAGAGAGGTCTCATAGTAAGAAACTTTGTGATTTTCCATAATCCTGCGGTTGACAATGCTTTCTACCTCAGAAATTTGCTCGGAACTCATGCTTTCGAAATGCGTAAAGTCAAACCTAAATCTATCGGGCGCAACCAGGGAACCCGCCTGTTTAACGTGCTCTCCAAGCACCTTGCGCAAGGCGTAGTGAAGAATATGAGTAGCAGTGTGATTGCGTTTGATACGCTCGCGCCTAGCAACATCAATCTGAGCCTGTACTTCATCGCCCACACTCAGAGTTCCACTTGTTAGAGCGCCTACATGGCTTGCCAGTCCAGCTTCGGGATAGATACAGTTGCTAACCTCAAAACGAGCATCGCCAGCACAGATGATTCCGGTGTCTCCTACCTGACCACCCATCTCTGCATAAAACGGACTTGTATCCAAAAAGATTTCTACATCTTGTGCTGGAGCTTCGATAAATTGCAGGGATTCTCCATTGCAAACAATGGCCAAAATCTTGGAATCGCAGTCGTTGTTCTCGTAGCCAACAAATGTGGTCTTGGCAATCTGCTTGGCAAGTTCAGCATAAACTCCACCAAACATGCCCCAAGCATCGTCCTTTACATGACTGCGGGCACGTTCGCGCTGCTCTTCCATCAGCTCTTCGAATCTCTGATGATCCACAGAAATTCCGCGTTCTTGACAAATCTCTTCGGTCATCTCAATCGGAAAACCATAGGTGTCATGAAGCGTAAAGGCCACATCTCCCGAGAGTTCATTGTTCTTGAGCTCGTCAATTGCATCGTCCAGATAAGACTGGCCATGCACGAGCGTTTGACGAAATCTTTCCTCCTCGGCAGCCACAATACGCCTAATAAGGTCGATATTCTCCGTGACTTCCAAGTAGGCAGCCCCCATCAAACTGGCAACCTCATCGCTAAACTTGACCAAAAAGGCATCTTCAATGCCAAGCAGGTGTCCATAGCGAACAGCTCTTCTCAAAAGACGTCTGAGCACATAGCCCCGACCTTCGTTTGAAGGAAGGATGCCATCGGCAATCATAAAAGTTACAGCGCGGCTATGATCAGCAATGATTCGCATAGCCATATCATCACGGCTATCGAGGCCATATTGTTTAGAACTAAGACTCTCACTCAGCTTAATAAGCGACCACAAAATGTCAGACTCATAATTGCTTCGCTTGCCCTGGCTAAGAGCCGCAACTCTCTCCAAGCCCATTCCGGTGTCGATATTCTTTTTAGGAAGTGGAACCAAAGTGCCGTCTTCTTGCTTGTCGTATTGAGTAAAGACACAGTTCCAATATTCAATAAACCTATCGCAATCACATCCTGGAGCACAATCGGGACTGCCGCAGCCAAATTCTGGTCCCTGATCGTAGTAAAGCTCAGAGCAGGGGCCGCAAGGACCAGTAGATCCCGCCTCCCAGAAATTATCATCAGCGCCAAGACGCACAATTCTATCCTCGGCAACACCTAATGATTTCCAAATCTCGGCTGTTTCTTCATCTTCCTCAAAAATCGAGAAGTACAGACGATCCATTGGAAAATTCAACACATCGCGAGAAAACTCCAGCGCCCAAGCGCACATCTCGTTTTTAAAGTATTTTCCAAAGGAGAAATTTCCGAGCATCTCAAAAAACGAGAGGTGTCTACCGGTAATGCCTATGTTGTCAATATCGGAAGTTCTGAGACATTTTTGGCAAGTTGTTGTGCCAATATACGCATCGTCTAGTTGTTTTTGCTGCAAGAAATAAGGTTTAAATTGCACCATCCCCGCCGAAGTAAGAAGCATGGATGGATCGTCTGGAATAAGCGAGGAAGATGGCATACGTTTGCAGCCCTTATCCTCAAAAAACTTAAGATATTTTTCACGAATCTCAGAACTTTTCACCTGACACCCTCATTCTTGACAAAAGCCCCGCCAAAACAGACACAAGCGTTACTGTAATAGACACAAGCGATCCTGCAACAGATACAAGCGGTCTAAAACAAAACAGACCCAAGCGTTTAACTCAGTAGAAAACTTACACACAGGCCATACATTCTAAGGCAAGATTCAAGAGCATTAAACGATCAAGGTTTTGAGATATCCGAATCGCCGCCTGAGCCGTCATCTTTTGGGCTGGTATCTTTTTGGGTTGCCTTCTTTGAGCAGTCATCTCCCGAGCCGCCTTTAGAATCTTTGACTTGACAGAAATCAAGGCGGGGGCAAGTTGTGTGATTTCAATCAAGCCTTACTTCTGTCCGGCCTTCTGCTAAATGAAGTTCTAAATGCACTAGAGGGGATCAAGCTTTAAAGCCAATCCCCTCTAATTTGAATCAAGCTAT
>CAZOMM010000021.1:0-29220 GCA_964581165.1 uncultured Coriobacteriaceae bacterium | reverse complement strand
GGGCATAAACTGCGCCGGCGTGCTGGCTCCGGGAGTGTGGCAGTGCAAAAAAAGCCCTGCCTGCGAAGGCCTTGAAGAGCAGAAGTTCGAAAAGCTTGGCATTGAAAACGTGCTTCTTCCAGAGCAGATGCGTATTCCCTTTGCCCAACGGACAGATCTTTCCAAAGCAGCAGGTAATTTTGATAAAAAAAGCCAGGCGGCTCGCGCCAAGCTTGGTTGGGCAATTGACGATAAGGCCATTCAGCAAGTTAACGCACATTTTGAAGCCTTAGCTGCTTGGGACGGTACTGCTGTCACAGGGGACTCATTGTTGGTCGTTGATGAACTGGGACGGCTTGAGCTTAGACACAACGAGGGTTTGGTCTCTGCAATGAAGCTCCTTGATAAGGGGCCAAGCTCCACCTTCCCCCATGCCTTAATAGTAGTGCGCAGTGATCTTGTTCCTGCCGCGCAAGCGAGGTTTGAACCTATCTGGGGCAAAAGCTGTCCCATTAGTCCGAATGAGCAGGCGGAGGATGCCCTCAGGCAAGCCCTTGGACTGGATGGCTCCTAAGCACAGGATTTTGTGCTTGACCTCACTTGTTGGTCTCTTCTGCAATATGATCCAACTCCTAGTTTGTGAGCTGGAGTGATGTGAAGAAATCCGGAATCAAGTCTTATTTTGAGATTGCACCTTTCTGTGCACCCTTTTATGAAGGCCTATTGCTGTTTTGGGCACTTATAACTTGATCAAGCCCATGTTAATGGTGGCTTAACATGGGCTTGCAAAAATCTGTAGCTTGTAAAAAGCTGTGTAGCAAGAACGACTACTTGAGATTATAAGCAGCAACGAAGGCTGTACTTGTTGCGTGTTGAATCCTGCCGGCCTTTTCGGCATCGCCTGCAACAATAATATTGGGGAACGCCTCAACAATGTCATCGCTAGGCTTAGTGGCAGCAGTTCCCAAGGAGAGCACTAGATAATCAAAAGTTACAGTCTCAGTCTCGCCAGTCTCAGTATTTTCGAACTCAGCAGAACCCTCTTGGATCTTTACCAACTTATGCTTAGGAAAGAGTCCGACATTATGCTCTCCACAACGGCCAAGTACATCGATAAGATTTTGGAAGTGCATGCCTGGGCCAATTTCGTCTACCATCTCGTAAACATCTACTTCATTGCCCATATCAGCCAAAAACTCTGCAGTCTCGATGCCCGTCATGCCAGAACCAACAACACAGACCTTCTTTCCAAATAGCTTAATTTCTCCAGATAGAATCTGTGTGGTCTTTAGCACGCACTTGCAATCGATGCCTTCGATAGAGCGAGGCATAATCGGAGTTGCACCAGCTGTCCAAATAAGCGCATAAGGATCAAGCTCCTTTATGCTCTCAACGGTGGCGGGGGTGTTCAATCGCACCTGTATGTTGTGCTTCTCGAGTATTGCCCTGTGATAGTCGATAAACCAATCGACTTTCTCCTTCTTGGGGGGCTTATTGGCGTAGCAAAGCTGTCCGCCAACCTCCGATTTGGCCTCGAGGATAGTGACCTCAAAACCTCTTCGGGCCAGCACGTGAGCGGCTTCCATCCCTGCCGGACCGGCACCCACAACTACCACAGACCTACCATCGCCAATCTTAGAAAAGTCGTTCCACTCAAATTCATGACCAGCCTCTGGATTAACAGCGCACTGACAACCCTCTGGACCACCAGCCATCAGTGTCTCCATGCATGTTAGACAAGAGATGCAACGTCTAATTTCGTTGGTCCGCTCTTCCTTGGCCTTGTTAGCCCAGTAAGGATCGGCCAAATGAGTACGAGCTGAACCCACAAAATCACAGGTTCCGTTTTCGAGAAGCATCTCACAATAAGCAGGATCTCTGAGCACCGCAGTGCAAAAAACAGGAATTGATACGTTCTTTTTGACCTCAGCAGCCATATGGGATTTCCAACCTTGATCAAAGCCAGTTGGCTCCCAAGCCACATTCATGGTCTCATAAATTCCAGAAGAAACATCGATTGCATCAAAGCCAAACTTCTCAAAGTTCTTGCAGATCTCAACACCCATATCTAGGGTGATTCCATCATCAATTCCATTCATGCGAAGGAACTCATCAACAGTAATGCGAACGATCACCACGTAATCGCCAAGCTCGGCACGGATGCCATCAATGATGTTTTTAACGATTCGCATTCGATTTTCTAGAGATCCGCCGTACTCGTCTGTACGATGATTTGTATAAGGACTGAGGAACTCATTGAGGATGTAACCATGCGCGCAGTGGATCTCGACCCCATCAAAACCCGACTCCTTTGCGCGCCTAGCGGCGGATATAAAATCTTTCTCGAGCTGTAGGATTTCGTCGTGGCTGATCTCGCGCGATGGAATGTGAGTAAGTTTGCAGTCTATCGCACTAGGTGCGGGGCATTTGCCCTGAGGATCCCAATCTGGCACTCCCTGACGACCGGAGTGATAGATCTCGGCAATAATCTTGGCACCATGCTGATGGACAGAATCGGTGAGCTTTTTCATCCCTGGAATGTTTTCGTCGTATGCCAGTGACATTTGCTTGTCGTTGCCGCCACCAGTGCCCTTTTGCACCATCATAGTCTCGGTAAGAATTAGACCCACTCCGCCTTTGGCACGCTCAGTGTAAAAGGCGATTTCTTTGTCGGTAGCCTCGCCCTGTTTGTTCGAATAGGCATTACCCATGGGCTCCTGAACAATGCGGTTTCTGATTTCTAGCTTTCCTATGTATCCGGGTGTAAAAAGCTTTTCATACATATGGCTTCCTCTTTCTGTCGGGTTCCTCTCTATCTTCCCAAGACAAAAGTTTTAGCTCGCAATGTGTTTGCGGTTAGAAGCTGCGACGCGTAGCTACATGGGATCCTCCCAAAAAGCATGGGATCCTCCCAAAAACTCTTACACGCGCCGGCAAATCACACATCTATGCAGCATATCTGTGCTGCATGTCTATGCTGCAACAACACACTCAGAGCCTAATAGATGATGCCGATCATCCCGATCGATATTAGCCCATGAAACATCGAGCTAAAAGCAATTAAAGTCAATAAGGATAAGTTTTCACTAATTTACTAAGGAATTGGTGCAGAATAATGCCTTTGAAGAGTTAGTGTCTTAAAAAGTTACTCTACGTTAAATCGGGATTGACACTATTGGTGGAAGGGTGTGCAAAAGCCGCGCTAAACTCGGGCAGTCCTCGCTCGCACTCTCTGCTCCACAAAACATGCTTTTGTTCGTATGAACTTAATTTTAGAAAGACTTTTCTAGCTGTTATCGGGAGCAATAATGATGATGGATGTTATTTCGGTTGAATGCATGAGACAAAGCGATGCCTCTACTATCGCATCTGGTGTCTCTGGAATTGAACTCATGGGTAGAGCCGCCAGAGGTATCAGACTTGGCATGAACCTGCTTAAAGATTGGAGCGCCAACAAGGGGCACTGCTCAATTATTGCAGGTGGAGGAAACAACGGCGGCGATGGATACGCATTGGCTTGCTTGATGGCCAAAGAGGGCCTAAGCATAAGTGTGCATACAGTGTCCGAAAAGGTATCGAATGATGGAGCGTTTTATAGGGATCAGGCAACGAAGCTAGGACTTAAGATTTGTAGCTTTAAGACAGACGATCCTGTAATTCGAGATGCTTCGGTGTTGGTTGACTGCATCTTTGGGACGGGCTTTCACGGAATGCCAAGGGGAATAGCAGCTGAGGCTATCGAGCTAATCAACCAGAGTTCAGCTGCGGTAGTAAGCGCAGATATCAACAGTGGTTTAAATGGTGATACTGGGGATGCCCAGCTTGCTGTAAAGTCGGACATTACAGTGTCTGTTGGACAGCTTAAGAATGGGATGTTTCTTTGTGAGCGTGGCATTATTGGCAAACTCGTAAATGCTGAGATTGGGATTAATCCGCTATGGCCAGAAAATCTCGTAGTAGAAAGCGATATGTTTGAGTCTTTAATGAGCTTGCTTAGTGAGAAGGGCCTCACAGAAGTTGATGAGGTATCCGCATTAGCTGTAATCGAATCCGAAAATACAGACATTTCGCCAATTCTGACCCACGGACGAGCTACCGACTTCATTGTTTGCAACAGGGAAACGCTTGCAGATGTTTGTGGAGGAGAGATGCTTGCAAATAGTTGCAACAGAGCGGCGGCCGAAGATGTCTGTGGCGAAGCGATAGTCGAAGATGTTTGCAACAGTGCGGCACTTTCAAATGTTTACAGAGAAGAAAACAACTCCCTCGATACTGCTAGCTCCCCCTTAATAATCTTTAGGAGACCAAGCTGGCTCTGCCCAAATCCAATACGAGTGGATTCATCCAATTAGCAACAAAAGCAAACAAGCCATCCCATGCCAATAATATCAACAGCAGTAGAACACCTACAAAAGCACTGATTGTGCAGTCTTTGAGATCTTTTGGGCTAGTCGGCCAGCATCCGTTGCAAATAAAAGGACACCGACGCAATGCCGGTGTCCCATTTGGCTCATTGTTAGAACCTAAATTTAAGCGCTGATTCTTAGCTGTTTCAGCTGGCTTAGCTGTTTCAGCTGGCCTTATTTGCCTTAGTAACTCGCCTTAAAAACTATGCCTCCGCCATCCACAGACCATGCAAGTTGCAGTACTCATAGGCTGCAATGAGCTTATCTGTTTCTGTTAGAGCAAAAGTTGCTGTTGGAGAGTCACCGGGTGATAAGGGCTTGCACTGTATGCCCTGCTCGGTGTGGATATAAATCCACTCGATGTAATGCTCCTCTAGCATAGGATGCTCAACCTCGCCGATAGTAACATTTACGGTCTGACCATCGACTTCGATTACCGGAACGTGCTTCTCGATTGCAGCATCTTGAGTGTTGGCAACAAGCTCTTTCATGGATTCGCCACAGCAAATCAACGGAACCTTGCTGTCTTTAACAACCGAAACAATCTTGCCGCAGTGATCGCACTTTAAAAACTTTACCTGTTGCATATAAACCTCCTCACCATTGTCCATAAGCAGCCCCACGCTGCTAGGACAACTCAAGCGCCACCCAGCTTATACAGGGTGGCTTTTCTATTTTGTAAAGCTTGAGGCCAGTATATCAGCAGGCACAGATCCCTAACTCAAGGCTTAGTCTGAGATGTCGTGTAAACACTGGACAAAGACCAGAGGTTTGTTTGAAATCGCAACCTAGGACAAAGCCCAGAGGCTTGATTACAATCGCAACCTAGGAGAAAAACTAGAAGCTTGATTGACCTTGATTGAAATCGCAACCCAAGACAAAGACCAAGCAGCTAAAACGCGGCGATAAGCTCCTCATTACCAAAAGCATCAGCTCCATAGCAAGTCTTTAGATAATCCAGACCCGACTCAAAATCTTCTTGAGTAAAGGAATTGGTGCAGTCTTTAGCAGCAACTACCTTATAGCCAAGACAAAAAGCATCGGCAGCAGTATGCCTGCAACACATATGAGCATGAAGCCCAGTGATAATCACGGTCTTGACACCCAACTCACGAAGCAAAATATCAAGATCGGTCTGGAAGAATCCAGAATAACGCCTCTTTGGAACCACATAGTCTGTTTCTGTTGGAGTCAGCTCAGGAATAACCTCTGCTCCAGGAGTTCCAACTATTGCATGGTCTCCCCATATCTCAAGTTCCCTATCTATATCCTTGTAATGAGCATCATTGCAGTAGATAACAGGAACGCCGGCTTTCCTAGCAGCCCCGAGTAGTTCTTCGCAACAAGGAACAATTGCCCTAGCGCGATCACAACCCAAAGCTCCCGTAACAAAGTCGTTGAGCATGTCTACAACAAGAATTGCAGGCTTATCCAACTTCATAAAATCACCCTCCAAACTCAAAAAACCGGTAAACAAAAGCCATGTTAAGTTTACAAAGTCTAATCTCAACAGACATATAATCGATATATGTAAATAATTAACAAAAGGATTTGCAATGGCTTTTGTTGAATTTAGAGGTGTACGAAAAGTTTATAAAATGGGAGAAGTCGAGGTTGTTGCTGTTGACGGCATGAGCTTTGACATTGAAAAAGGTGAGCTTGTTGTAATAGTTGGACCCTCTGGCTCAGGCAAGACCACCCTTCTAAACATACTTGGAGGCATGGATTCTGTAACTTCCGGTTCAGTCTGCCTCGACGGCAAAAACATTAGTGAGATGTCTCAAAAAGAACTCACTTTTTATCGCAGATATGACATTGGTTTTGTCTTCCAGTTCTACAACCTAGTACAAAATCTCACAGCTCTAGAGAATGTGGAACTCGCCTCGCAAATTTGTCCTGATCCCCTTCCAGAAGCAGAAGTGCTAGAGCAGGTGGGATTAGGTCACAGGTTAGACAATTTTCCGGCTCAGCTTTCGGGTGGAGAGCAGCAAAGAGTAGCCATAGCCCGTGCTCTCGCAAAAAATCCCAAACTTATGCTTTGCGATGAGCCAACTGGTGCTCTCGACTACAAAACAGGCAAGGCAATCCTTCAGCTTTTGCAAGATACATGCAATTTGATGGACAAAACTGTTGTGATAGTTACACACAACTCGGCCTTTACAGCAATTGCAGATAGAGTCATTCGTGTAAAAGAGGGAAAGGCAACTCAAATTGAGCTCAATCCCTCCCCTAGCTCAGCACAATCAATCGAGTGGTAAATCTGATGGCCAACAGCGCATATACAAAAAACATCCGAAGATCGATTAAAGGTTCAATTGGCAGATTTGTGGCAATTGCAATAATCGCTGCTCTTGGAACGGGCTTTTACTCGGGACTTCGCATGTGTGGGCCAGATATGGAACTTGCAGCCGATGAATACGGCGACGCAACCAACCTAAGCGACATCAGAGTTGTGGGAACACTTGGTCTAGACGATGAGGCGATAGAGGAACTCCGCGCCATAGAGGGTGTCGAAAATGCTGTTGGAGAAACTGAGTTAGATGCCTTAGGAACCATAGATGACGTGCAATACGCAATACGTATTCATGGACTCGATGTAGAAGCTGCAATGGCAAGTGATACTAGCGATGGTGTCAATGCTTACTCCGATGACCCCGAGTACATAAATCGACCAATATTGGTGGAGGGTAGCTGGCCTCAGGCGGATAATGAGTGTGTACTTAGCGCCGATGCGGTACTAGAAACCGAGATTGGAATTGGGGATACAGTTACGCTGAGCGCGCTTTCTGATGGAAGCGATTTAGAAGACTCCTTTAAAGAAACAACGTTTACAGTAACTGGTTTTGTGCGGATGTCTTATTACTTGAACTCTGGATCGCTTGGAACTACCTCGCTTGGAACCGGTACGATCGACGATTTTATGCTCATTCCAGACACCGCTTTTGCAGACGATCTACCCTATACAGGTGCATTTTTAACCGTAGAAGGTGCGCGCGAGCTCAAAGCTGGAAGCGACGAGTACAAAAATCTTGTTAGCGAGGTTGTAAATCGCATAGAAGCTAGCGCTGATGAGATCTCGCAAGGGCGTCTAGACAGAATCAAGGCTGAGGCACAAGAAACTCTCGATAGCGAGCAAGACGATTTTAATGAACAGCGAGACGAAGTTCTCTTAGAGCTAGACGATGCAGAAGCTCAACTTACAGATGCTTTGACTCAACTGCAAGATGCTCAAGCTCAGCTAAACGATTCTGATGCGCAGCTAGATTCTGCTCTAGCACAGATTGAAGAGGCTGAAGCCGAGCTGGAATCGTCTAAAAATCAGTTGGAATCTGCACAATCTCAACTCGATGAGGGCTGGGAGGAATACGAAGCAGGTGTGGCTGAGCTAGATGAGCAGATGGATTACGCCTATACGGAATTGGATGCAGCTCAAGCTCAACTAGATGCATGGGCAGCCACAATTGATCCTAGCGATCTAGAAGCTCAGGCAATGATTGCTGTTGCTCAGGCCGAAATTGATGCACAAAAAAGCCAGCTTGATGCCACTTTTGAAGCAGCTCAGCAACAGTTAAATGATTCGCTTGCTCAGTTGCAAGCCTTGCAAGCCCAGATCGACGAGGGATTCGAGCAGTATGAAGAAGGTGTAGCCAGCCTTGATTTAGCTAAAGCTCAATACCAAAGCGGCTTATCGGAATACCAGAGTGGTTTATCGGAATACCAGAGTGGTTTAGAAGAGTACAACAGCGGACTTACAGAATACGAAGCTCAGCGCGAGGATGCCTTAGCTCAGCTAGACGATGCGCAGCAGCAGATTGATGATGCTCAAAGCGACATAGATTCCATTGAGCTGCCCGATCTGTACGTGTTAGACAACACCAAAAACCCTGGAATTGAATCCTATGGATCTGACGCTGTTAGGATCGATAAGATTGCCCAGGTATTCCCCACAATTTTTTACCTTGTAGCAGCTCTTGTTTCGCTAACCACAATGACCAGAATGGTTGACGAAGAACGCATACTTATTGGAACCTACAAGGCATTGGGGTATTCAAATCGAGCAATCATAAGCAAGTATTTGATCTACGCTCTGTTGGCCAGTGGCATAGGTTCTGTAATAGGAATCTTAGTGCTTACGCAATTCTTGCCGCTTTTTATCATGCAGGCCTACTCAATCATCTACATTGTTCCTACAACGCCCACTCCCATTGATGCAGGCCTTGCAATTTCGGCTGCAGTAATTGGAATTGGCATCACGCTTTTAGCTACATGGTGGGCTGCTGCTTCCTCCTTACGCGAAAAGCCAGCAAGCTTAATGTTGCCTCGCGCTCCAAAAGCCGGACATCGAATCTTTTTAGAAAAGATCAAAGCCATTTGGAATCGCATGTCATTTTCTTGGAAGGTCACTGCCAGAAACATCTTTAGATACAAGAAGCGCTTCTTTATGGCAATAATTGGAATTGCTGGATGTACGGCACTTTTACTAACAGGCTTTGGCTTACGAGATTCAATTAACGACATCATCAACAAGCAGTACGAAAATGAAGATTGTATTTGTCTTTTTAATCTAACAATCACACTAGACGATGACATCACCGATCAGCAGCTTTCTGAATTCATAGAGACCCTAAATGAGGACAGCCGCATCGAAAACTTCACGATGGTACACTCCACAAACATGGTGGCCGAAGCTCTAAGTAGCGATGAATCAGATCTGAGAGTGTATGTTGAGATCCCTCAAAACCCAGAGGCGTTTGACAGCTATATGAGCTTACGAAATAGACAAAGCTCAGAGATTCTTGAACTCGACTCACAAACTGTAATCATCACAGAAAAGATTGCTACAACTTTTGATCTTGAGGTCGGGGACGAGTTTGTCCTATTTGAAGAGGATACGGTTGGAAATGCCATAGGAGAGGGCTTTACATTTACAGTTGGCGGCATCATGGAAAACTACGTGAATCACTACGTCTATATGATGCCAGAGCTATATACAGAAGTAACAGGTAACGATTGTGAATACCTAACTGTCTTAGCTATTACCACAGAAGACACTGCAGATAAGATGATTCTCTCAGATGACATTTTGTCAATATCTGGAGTGAGCACTGTAAGCTATATTGACGAGGCGATCAATTACTATCGCGAAGCGCTATCGAGCGTAGATTCGGTTATTGTAGTCTTGATTTTGGCTGCTGCTGCACTGGCATTTGTTGTGCTCTATAACCTCACCAATATCAACATAGCCGAAAGACAGCGAGAAATTGCCACACTCAAAGTTCTTGGATTTACTCCTAGTGAGTACACCACCTACATTTTTAGAGAAATCATTTTGCTATCGCTCATAGGGGCAATAATAGGTTTGGTTGTGGGAATTGCTCTTGAGAACTTTGTGGTGGTAACTGCCGAGGTGGATTTAGTGATGTTTGGACGAGAGATCCACCTCGCCAGTTTCTTAATATCCTTTGTTTTAACGATGCTATTTACCGCAATTATCTCTGTGGGTATGAAATACAAGCTTAATAAGATCTCGATGGTCGAAAGCCTTAAGTCGGTTGAGTGAGGCCTTACTCATCGTCTTCTTCATCAGAGAAGTACCATTCACGCCCACCTTTAAACACCGCTGAATTCATCTCATTAGAGCGAAGCAGCAGTGCATCAGGAAAACGCATAGCCATGTTGTAGTAGAACTCCTCTGTAGTGGAAGTGTTGGCCAGCTCCTCCTCGGTAGCATCGATATAGGCGCGTGTAAAGTCGAATGACCTGCCATCAAATGGCTCTCCCCACTTAGCATGCCCGGGAACAACCACATCGGCATCAAAAGCCTCAAACCTATCAAGATCTGCCTTCCACTTTGCACGACCTTTAGCAGACACTTCACAGGTAAAAGCGTGGGCATTGCTAAACAAAATATCGCTGCCATAGAGGGTCTTGATAGAAGGAACCCATGTCATGGTGTTGTACTTGAGATCGCCCCAAACTTTTTTGTAAATGCGAATTTCTTCGCCTTCGCAATACACCGAATCATCCTCTAGCGGAATCATCGGAATGTCATTGCTAACCGGAACATTTAGCCTGCCCATACCTGGTTGATCGATCCAATAATCACGCTTGCCGCTAATCTCTTCTCGAATGGTGGGGATGTCTTCAGGCATAGCGTAGACAACGGCATCGGGGAAAGCCTGCAAAAATACCTCAGTGCCAAAATAGTGATCGGGATGAGCATGAGAAAGAACGATTGTCTTGAGCTCCTTGCCTGAATCAATAATCTCAGCGACCACCCTGTGAGCATTTGAACGCGTCCATTGGGTATCAACAACCACAGCTTCCTTCTTGCCCATTACAACAAATGAGCAAACCGCAAAACCATAATCATTGGAGATGCAGGTCATTGTAGAGAGTTTTCCCTTGCCGTGAGATTGGTGGCGAATTTCCATAGCATTATTTGAATAAGACATGGACTCTCCTTCTCTTCCATAATCCAATATCCCAAAAAATGCCGATCAAACACAAATGTGTCGATCAGTCGTGTCGATCAGCCAAAAATATAGTACGCGAATTGCCTTACACTCAAAAGATCGACATTCCACAAAACAAGGGTTTGACCCTACAATGCTAGTTAAGTAAACTCACTCGGGTGTGTTCAGGGGCCGTTAGCTCAGTAGGCAGAGCAGGGGACTTTTAATCCCAAGGTCAAGGGTTCGAAACCCTTACGGCCCACCAAAACTCCGCTACTAAACCCCCAAATGGATCTCCCGAAAACGTACAATTTCTGTCATCACCTCACCAACTAACGACAACTTGAGATAGTATTCAAACGGCTAGAAAAAATATGCGCTCTAACCAGGAGAGTATCGTTTTTGCAGATGGGAACTATCATCAATAGATTCTCTGCTAAGAGGATATCGAGCGGTGTCGTACAAATACCGGGAGATGCCGCACAGCGGTGTCATACAAATATCGGGCGATGTCGTACAAAAGAGGGGGCAACCGGCATGAAAAAAGTAATCATTGCTGTGGCTTTGGCGACCTTGCTTTGCATCTCGCTTCTTGGCTTCAAATTCCAAGAAAATGGACCTGCGCTCGTCGAAGAGACTCCGGCAAGCGAACAGGCAGAACAACAGAGTTCCGCCTTAGAAAACCCTGACTCGTCTAGCAATGAAGATCCTGTTGCTGAAGGCTCCGATTGGTCTGTCAGCAATAGCGCTTATATCCAATCGCAGCACCATTCCAAACATGGAACACAGACACCACAATCCCACCATCAGCAATACTCAGAAGGATCCGGGTGGAAACATCATAGCGAGTGATTTTTGCACTACACAAAGCAATTTAAAGCAGAGAGAATAACCCACTCACCGACAGGCAGCACCCTGAATTTTTTGCAAAACACCCCAGCTTACTTCGCTCTCCTATCATATGCGGATGCTCTTGGCTCGCACACAAGCCATAAATGCTGGCCGCAAGACGAGGGGAAGGCCGTCTCTCAGCTGGTTCGTCTCACAAAGAGACATCGGTACTAGCACGGCATCGTCTTTTTCCGGCTACATCCCGTTTCCGTTGAGAGGAGAGAGGTCCATGACGCGAGAATTCAAGTCGATGGATGGAAACAACGCAGCTGCTTATGTGTCGTATGCGTTTACCGAGGTGGCAGGGATCTACCCGATCACCCCGTCTAGCCCTATGGCCGATTATGTAGATCAATGGGCAGCTGCAGGAACAAAAAATATCTTTGGCACCACGGTAAAAGTCTGTGAGATGCAATCCGAAGGTGGGGCTGCCGGTGCAGTTCACGGTTCACTTGCAACAGGTGCCCTCACGACAACCTATACAGCATCACAAGGTCTTCTCCTTATGATCCCAAATATGTATAAGATAGCCGCCGAGCAGTTGCCAACTGTATTTCATGTGAGTGCACGCACAGTTTCAACTCAGGCGCTCTCAATTTTTGGTGATCACTCCGATGTCATGGCTTGTCGCCAAACTGGCTTTGCAATGCTTGCCGAATCCAATGTACAAGAGGTTATGGATCTCTCGGCAGTTGCACATCTTGCAGCCATCAAAGGACATATGCCTGTTCTCAATTTCTTCGATGGATTCCGCACATCGCACGAGGTTCAAAAGATCGCAGTGTGGGATTATGCAGACCTTGCCGAAATGTGTGACATGGATGCTGTTTACTCCTTCCGTAAACATTCACTTAACCCGGATCATCCGGCAATGCGAGGAAGTCACGAAAACGGCGACATCTTCTTCCAACACCGCGAGGCTTGCAACAATCACTACACAGCCTTCCCCGACATCGTCGAGAACTACATGCACCAAGTCAATGCAAAGCTCGGTACGAACTATGAGCTGTTCAACTACTATGGTGCGCCCGATGCAGATCGCGTAATCATTGCGATGGGTTCTTTCTGTGACGTAGTAGAAGAGGTTGTAGACTATCTCAACGCAAATGGCGAAAAAGTTGGCC
The DNA here is from genome assembly GCA_964581165.1 of uncultured Coriobacteriaceae bacterium. Lineage (GTDB taxonomy): Bacteria > Actinomycetota > Coriobacteriia > Coriobacteriales > CADBOM01 > CAZPAN01. The sequence goes on along the minus strand of CAZOMM010000021.1, from coordinate 16,365 downwards.
TTGTTAAGGTTCGTCTGTATCGCCCATTTGTTTCTGAAAAGTTTGTTGCAGTGCTGCCTGATACAGTGAAAAAGATCGCCGTTATGGATCGCACAAAGGAGCCAGGTGCACTCGGAGAGCCACTCTACATGGACGTGGTAAACGCACTTGCGCACGAGGGTCGCAGCGACCTTATCGTTACAGGTGGCCGCTACGGACTTGCCTCAAAAGACACTCCCCCAGCCTCGGCTTTTGCGGTGTTTGCAGAGCTGTCAAAAGACGAGCCACGTCGCGAGTTTACAGTTGGTATCGTCGACGACGTTACTCATCTCTCTCTTCCAGAAGATCCCGACTGCCCCAACACCGCCAATGCGAGCACCATCGAGTGCAAGTTCTGGGGACTTGGCGGAGACGGCACAGTTGGTGCAAACAAGAACTCCATCAAGATCATTGGAGATCACACCGATAAATATGTTCAGGCCTACTTCCAGTACGACTCAAAGAAAACTGGCGGCGTAACAATTAGCCACCTGCGCTTTGGCGATGAGCCAATCCGTAGCCCCTATTACATCAACAAGGCAGACTTTGTTGCCTGCCACAATCCAAGCTATGTAACTAAGAACTTCCGCATGGTAAACGATGTAAAGCCTGGTGGTGTGTTCCTTATCAACTGCCAGTGGGATTTCGAAGAGCTTGAGCGCCAGCTCAGCGGCGAGGCCAAGCGCTACATCGCCAACAACGATGTGAAGCTCTACACAATCAACGCTATCGACATCGCACGCCAAGTTGGTATGGGAAAGCGTACAAACACCATCCTTCAATCGGCCTTCTTTGCACTTGCAAAGGTGTTGCCCCAAGAAGAAGCAATTGGGCACATGAAGGATGCGGCAACAAAGTCGTACCTGAAAAAAGGACAAGACGTTGTAGACAACAATCATCGCGCAATCGATGCAGGTGCAACTGCATTTGTGCAGATCGAGGTACCTGAGAGCTGGAAGACAGCAGACGACTCCCCCGCTGCCGGAGCACCCCAGGGTCGCGCTAATCTCGTTAAGCAGGTTCACGAGATCATGAATCCTGTTGAACTTATGGATGGAGATCGCCTGCCTGTATCTGTATTTGTTGAGCATGCTGATGGCCAGTTTGAACAAGGCGCAGCGGCATATCAAAAACGCGGCGTTGCAACGCTTGTTCCCGAGTGGAATGCAGAAACTTGCATCCAGTGTAATCAGTGTGCATTCGTTTGCCCGCATGCAACAATCCGCCCATATGCCCTCACAGAAGAAGAGGCTACGGCAGCTCCTGCAAACACACGCCTGCTCGATGCAAAGGGGAAGGCTGCGGCAGGACTCAAATACACGCTCGCTGTCTCGCCGCTTGATTGCATGGGTTGTGGCGTTTGCATTGGTCAGTGCCCAACTGACTCTCTTAAGATGGTTGACACACAAAGCCAGCTTAGTGAACAGGAGATCTTTGACTACTGTGCCTCTCAGGTATCCGACAAGCCAGCACTACAAGATACAAGCGTTAAGGGAAGCCAGTTCTGCCGTCCGCTCCTCGAGTTCTCTGGTGCCTGCGCAGGCTGTGCCGAAACCTCATATGCTCGTCTTATAACTCAGCTGTTTGGCGACCGTATGTTTGTTGCAAACGCAACAGGTTGCTCCTCGATTTGGGGAGGTCCAGCAGCCACCTCTCCATATACCGTTGATGCCGAAGGACACGGACCGGCTTGGTCTAACTCGCTGTTTGAGGATAACGCAGAGCATGGCTTGGGTATGCTTCTTGGTTATGAGGCAGTTCGCGACATTATCGTGCAAAACACCAACAAGATCATCAAAACTGACCATGTGCCTGCTGAGTTGAGCGAAGCAGCACAGGCATGGCTCGACACAATGAATGATCCTGTTGCTGGCAAAGAGGCCGCTGCGACTTATGTAGAGCAACTCGAGAAAGTAGACAAGGAGAGCTGCTCACATGGTCTTGAAGCCATCAATGCCATACTTGATAACCGCGACTACCTAACAAAGAGATCGTTCTGGATTTTTGGTGGCGACGGTTGGGCCTACGACATTGGCTTTGGTGGACTCGATCACGTACTCGCCTCGGGCCACGACGTTAATGTGTTTGTGTTTGACACCGAGGTTTACTCAAACACAGGTGGTCAGGCATCTAAGGCTTCGAATATCGGCCAGGTTGCAGAGTTTGCAGCAGCTGGTAAGGATATCAAAAAGAAAAGCCTTGCCGAGATTGCCATGAGCTACGGATATGTATATGTGGCACAAGTTGCAATGGGAGCCAAGCCTGCTCAAACCATAAAAGCCATCGCCGAAGCCGAGGCTTATCCTGGACCATCGATCATTATTGGCTATTCGCCTTGCGAGATGCACTCGATCAAAGGCGGCATGATGAATTGCCAAAGTGAGATGAAGCGCGCTGTTGAATGCGGATACTGGAACCTGTTCAGGTTTAATCCAGCCGCTCCGGTAGGCAAAAAGTTCACACTCGACTCAAAGGAGCCTGCAGGTGGCTATCGCGACTTCCTCATGAACGAGGCACGTTATAGTCGCTTGACCCGTGAGTTCCCAGATCGTGCAGAGGAGCTTTTTGAGCGCAATGAGCAGGCGGCAATGGAACGCTATGAGCATCTGCTCAAGCTCAAAGAAGTCTATGCCGATGCCTAAAGTTTGCGATCGCAATACAAAGCAAAAGGTCTGCAAGAGAGGTCTGTAAGTGAGGCCTGTAGGAATTAAGCTATAGAAAGCTACAGAAATTAGAAAACTGCCCTGTTGGCACACCATCCAGCAGGGCAGTTTTGTTTCTCTGTGTTAATCCTTAAGAATCACGTCTGGAACCATCTCTTGCCATTTGTCCATTCTCCGTCGCAGCTCAGCACGACTTTCTTCGTCGTCTCGCATCGAAAGATAGACCCAATCCATTTCGGAAAGCGCTTGGCATACCTCATGGATCTTCGGATAAGGGATGGTGATAATCATGCGACCAGGAGGATAAACTTTACGCCTTGTCATCCCATGGCCAAGCCCAGTGGTAACTGTATTGACCTTGCCAGAGATATAGGGATAGCTGAATATCCAGTTGCAAGATAGAACAGGAGTAGCGCAGCTCTCCCAAAAATCACCAGAGATGTAACTGGTAGCCCGCATCAGCACTGCAGCTTGTTCGATCTCGGCAACGCAAATCACAAGATCAGGATCAAAGTTGCATTGTGAAAGCGGGCTAAACAACACATAATTGCAAGCTCCTGGTGTAAGTGTTGTAAGTTCATGATGTAGCTTGGCATTGGGAGCTTGAGTTTTGAAGACTCCAAAATCTTTTCCAGCCTGTCCACTGGCTTCGAAGGGTTCCTTGGGAATCATCCCCATGATGACCTTGCCAAAACAATTCTCATCGTCTTTGCTAACGTAAAAAGTACGATCGTCATCCTGCGACTTTCGCAGAAATTGGCAAAACGACAGCACCTCATCTACACGTTCCACGCCCTCGGGTGGACTAAAGCAAAACTTTAGCGCAACAGGCTGAAATTCCATCCCAAGCTTGTAAAACAGGTCCTTAGACTCCTGAGAAATCATGTCCCGCTTCCTCCTGCCTCCCCTTTTCTTTTTTTGCCGCCCTCTTGTCTCCCGCAGCCCTTTTTGTTTCCCACGGCCCTTTTGTTTCCCCTTTTGCCAGAGCCGACTTCAACTAAGAGATCAGCATTACACGCCGGCATTGCTATGTTCCGCGTTGTTGCGTTCCGGCGTTACCGTGCTCCGCATTATCGTGTTCCGCAAATGCTCTCGTTGTCTATGTGATTGTGCCACAGATGCAGACCAGTCTTGCGTGCATCGTAAACTTTAACTATTCCGTCCAGTTCGCTTTTTGTGCAAGCTTCCCCAATTGCCTCAGATGTAATATCGATCAAGCTGTCCAGAAATTCCGGGTAATACGTAGCCTTTTGTGGATCCTCAAGCAATGCAGCGTAATAGATATCGGCCTCTACCAGATCCTGAAACATATGGCTGCCATAGGAGAGTTCAGGAGCATATCCAACCTGTGAGTACGCTATCTCGCAGATACCTGTAAAGGCAGCAATCTGTGCAAATGTCACAGGCACCCCCAACTCTGGCGATGAGGTTCCAAGACGACCAGGCGCTAGCAGCAATATCTGCGGATAAGAGTCTGTGTCAGTTTTGGCGCTAGCCATTCGATCCATGTGCAGTACCTCAGACCCTCCCGCACTGCTTTCGTTTTCTGATTCTGTAGCAACGCCGAGCCTTTGAGGCCAGGTCTTCTTGAACCATGTTCCAGCCTCTCCCACAATATTGGCGATCGTGGGCTTTAGAACATGAGGACAGTTGTAGTATCGCTGAGGATCAACCACAACTAGGGCATCAACATCTACAGAGCGAGAGGCACCCATTGCCTCCCCATGTACCTTAAATAAAGTATCGGTACTTGTAAGCTCCGGCATGTCGATAAACATTCCCGACGATACGGTGCGCAGCGGCCTGCATTGCAAAAGATTAACTGCAAAGTCGTTATTTGCACCTATGTTGACCGTGTATTCGATATCTACAGCACAACCATATGCTTCCTGTAAAGAACGAAGAATACTAGCCATCATCTCCACAAAACGCTTATCTTCAACCAAGCCCTTGCAACTAGCAAACATCACATTGCGAGGCTTCCCCCGCTCATAAAGCAATCTCTCTGCATCGTAGTCATGCTCAAAGATGGCTTGGAGCGCATGATCTGGGAGCAGCTCGATGAGATCTTGGACATTTATCTCCACAAACTCTCCCCGCTCAAGATCTATCACATCGGCGTAATGCTGCGAATATCTATGTCTCTCTGCGATATTCCGAGCTGCAACCGCAGTAGGCTTATCAAGACTCACCAAACGCGGATAGTCTTCTCGAGTACGGTCGACCGCCTTGGTTCCAAGCCCCGTCACAAGGCGAAGCATGCCCGCTTCTGGATCGGTGCCCTCCATAAATCTGAAAGCCGCATGTGAAAATCCAACGCCAGCTGCAGTTGGAAAAACCAGTGGAGCTTCTTTCTGTCTTGTGCAATAAGACCCGCTAACTCGTTGAACAAGAAGCGCCATCTGCTCTTCTCGCTCGTCGAGACCGTTTCGCATCCTATACTCAAGCGCAGAAGGATCCATCGTAGAGGCATATACAGTGCGGATAGCATTCTCAAAAGCTTCTAGCCTCATCTCCGGAGTGCCAACATTGGCACAAAATACCGACTTGTACTTTCCAGCAAATGCATTGCCAAACCCATCCTCTAAAAAGCTGGAGGAGCGAACTATGATCGGACTTTGGCCGTAATGTTCCAAAATACGTCGAAACTGCTCGCGTATATCTTCTGTAAACACTCCCTTGAGAAGGCCCTCTTGGAGCGCCGGAGCCGCTTCGATAAAACCCTTATCGCTGCGCTGCGCAATTCTGAGTCCCCAAAGCCCGTTGGAAACGATATAGGAATAGAACACGTCTGTACCTAGGTAAAAGGAATCATGAGTCTCCATTAACCCAGCAAACTGTGGAAGCTTAGACTCCACAATCTTGCGAGCTAGCAGCATTCCGCAGGCCTTACCACCAACAAGCCCTGTGCCTACCATGCGATCCCGAATCGAAAAATAGTCGGTGGGCTCAAAGTAGCGCCTAACCATGTCTCGCATAAAGGGGTCTTTTGTCATCATCATGTTGCACATTCTTGTGCAAGTATCTTCGTCGAGAGTTCCGTCACGATAACGCTGCTGGGTTTCTGCGAAAAACCTCTCCCAGCTGTCAACATTTCGATCGGGGCCAGAAAAATCCGCCTTGTTCATCAGCTCGTAAAAACGTGCCGAATCTACTCCATTAGAACAGGCTTTTACCTCACCTGTACTAGGGTCATAGCGATATGCAAGAAACATCATCGGAGAATAACGATTCCAAACCTTAATGGGGTGGATATAGCACATTTCTCCAAAATCGCTAGACTCAGCTGTTTTTTCAGGACTTGCAGGGCTTGCAGGACTTGCAGGACTTGTAGGGCTTGCAGAGCTTGTAGGACGATCAGCGTAAACATCAATGAGAAGTTGAGTGGTGTCGCGAATCTTTGCAATAGCATCAAAGGAGTGCTGCCCTCTTAGCACCGGAAAGTATGCAACCGTGTCAAGCTCAAACAGATATGGACATGTCACCCTAAAAAAGTTGCCCATCATCATATCGGCAGACCATGCAACTTGTAGGTCGCTGAGACAGTCAAACACATAAATTGCCTCGAACCCCTGCTCCGTAATGACCGAACGCACATCAATCGTAAAAGCCTCAAAGCCCTTGTTGGGATTGAAGCGATGCGTCACAACTCCAGGCTTGTCCTCAACGAGAGGCTCATGCGAAGCAAAGCGCATATAGTGAACCTTGTAACCATCTAACACCGCTTGGTCGACAAAAGGGTCACTAAACAAGCGAAACTGATCTAGGGTATCGAGCTGCCACACAACGTTATCGCCGAGGCGTATGTTGTCGAATACTTGGTCAAGCCCCTCGATGCCGCATCTGATCCTCTCAAACGCCGCCATTTTGCGTTCCTTTCTGCTAACTAGATTAGTACCATCCGAGGATAGGCCAAACATCAACAAAAAGCAGATTGTTAACAAGCTTGTTACTTAGAGCAAAATGAGACAGAGTTTAGAAAGGCAGCTTTCTTTGTAAGTTCCCCCGTGGTGTCCTTCGCAAGTTCCCTCATGGTGTCCTTCGCAACGGCAACGGCAACTTCTCCCCAACTTTTATGATTGAATTTAATTATTAGACTAGGTCAAATATTTGCATTTTCCTATATCATGATTGCAGCCAGATCACGGGATTTAATCTGGCCTGCGAGAGAGGTATCACACAAAAATCCACTACAACAAAAGAGGAGAAAGCAATGGATCAGAAGGTAAGCGAAATTATCAATAGGTGCCACGAAGGACAAGCTCCCAGCTATGATGAAACTATATATCTGCTTGAACTCGATGAGGCATCCCCCGAAGCCACAGCCGTACGCGGAGCTGCAAACGATCTTGTACGTGCAAAAACAGGCAATGCGGGCATTATGTACGGTCAAATTGGCATAGATGTATACCCCTGCGAAGCCAACTGCCTGTTCTGCTCCTTTGCCAAAAACAGCACCTTTTTTACCGAGCACGTAACCATGCCAGTAGAAGAGGTAGTTTCGCGCGCAAAGGAATTCACCAAAGGCGGCGATCTATACGGACTTTGGCTTATGACCATGAATACCTATGATGAGGACTATTATCTAGAGGTCGTGCGCGAGGTGAGAAAGGCTATTCCCGACTCCACCTTGCTGTTTTCCAATATTGGTGACACCGATAAGGAATACTTCATCAAGCTTAAAGAGGCGGGACTCAACGGTGCCTATCATGTGAAACGCCTTGGCGAAGGCACACTAACCGAAATTTCTCCAGAGCGCCGCGAACAAACTGTCCGTGCTGCTTTTGAGGCGGGCTTGGCTATCCAAGACTGCTGCGAGCCTATTGGTGCTGATACCTCCAACGAGGCAATTGCCACCCGTCTTTTCGAGATTCGCGAGCGTGATAACGAGATGAGTGTCTATCACGGCTCTGGCGTAATGAAGCGCAACAGTGTTCCAGGCACCAAGCTTGAAGGTCTGGAAAACGAAATCACAGACCTACGCCTTGCTCTTATTGGAGCTATCCAAGCCTTTGTGATGATCGAGCAAGAAAAGCTTCCTTGGCTTGCCTTCCACGAGCCGAATACCGCAAGCCTTCTTTCGGGCGGTAATTGCATCTGTGCAGAAACAGGCTTTAACCCTCGTGACACGGCAGAAGATACAAGCGGGCACCACGGACTAGACGTACCTGCCGTACGTAATATGTTTTACCAGGCAGGATTTCGCAGCCTAGTACGTGGAGATGGAACACGCGTAGATTTAACGCCCGAATACATGGAAAAATGTTTGGAAATGTAGGCGATGTGGGATATGTAAGCAATGTAGATATCTGTTAGAACCTGCAATCTAAGCAAACAAGGAGCCGAACAAACAACCAAACAAGCGACCGAACAAGGGGCATGCAAGAGATTCAGCAATTTTGAGCCTAGTAAGCTTTTTGGTGCCTAGGGCACATTTGGATGTCCTAGGCACCTGAGTCCTTAAACTATCTAAGCCTCTAGCCCTTGATCTCCCTAAGCTCCTAAGCATGTCAACGGCACAACATATACCCCATCGGGGGTTTGATAGGCGTATTCCCCCACGCCAACAAGCACCATCAAAAAAGAAGGATCGGGATTGCGTGCTGCAGGGTTAGATGCAATCTTGTTTTTCAAACGCAGAAGACTATTCACTCCATCCTGTGCTTTGTTGGTTCCCAGTTTTATCTCCACGCCGGCCCAGCGACCGTCGCGCAGTTCGATTATGGCATCGACCTCTAAACCATCTGAGTCCCTGTAGTAATGCAAGGCATCGGGGCCAGCTTTGCGCATAGCGGAGACGTATACACGCAGATCTCGTAAACACATTTGCTCGAAAACCTGTCCGAAAGTCTGCATGTTAGCCATCAGGGCCGCCGTATCCATGCCGAGCAGCGCCGTGGGAATCGAAGGGTCTGCAAAATCATAGCGAGGCTTGGTTCTGAGACGCTGCGGTGACTTGATGGGCGCATCCCACCCGCGCATCTCATCGATCACAAATCTGTCGGAAAAGTATGAGATCAGGCTCCTAATCCGACGGCGACCAGTTTCGGCAACCTTGCCGTCGGACAGATAGGACATATCTGCAGCAAGGGTATCTATTCTCGGAGCGCTGCCAATGTTACGAGCAAGTGATCGTAGAAACAATCTTTGATCCCGCTCATCACATGGTGCCCGATCGTCGCTTGACGAGATGAGAGTATCCACATATTGCATGGCCACGAGATCAGCTAGATCGGCATCTAGCGAGAGCGAGTCTGGCCAACCCCCACGACAACATAGAAAGGCTATCTCTGTTGGATCGGACTTAACTTGAACTGAATCGAAAAAACCATCGAAGAGTCTTGACAGCGATACCTGAGCAGAAGAGTCTCCAGATTCTGCAAGCGACATGGGCCACATGCGCAAACGGGAGATGCGCCCAGAACCCGAATGACTGGTTTCTTCTTTGGCGGGCCTTGAGGATCCAGTCAGTATGAACAGACCACGCTCGCCACCGGCCTCATCAACCTTACGTCTCACAGCATCCCAAACTCCGGGTGCAAGCTGCCATTCATCAACAACGCGAGGAGTCTCCCCTTGCAGCACCGTTGCCGGAGACATCTCTGCAAGCTGACGAACGTTGTCATCGTCTAAGTTGACGCTGCTTTGCGCATGCTCCAAGGAGGTCCAAGTCTTCCCCGACCACATGGTTCCAGCTATCTCAACCGCCCCAAAGGCTTTCAAGTGGGTCTCTACAACCTTGTCAAGCAGTCGCGGGAGATATTTTCCGTTGCGTTCGATCATGAAACCCCCCCCTTATATACAGAAATTCTCTCCATGTATAAATGAGATACAAAGAAGGATATCTCACTTTGGGGAAAATACAGAAATAATCTGGGGAAAATATGGTGAGATTGCGAGATTGTTGGAGGCTTTATCTGCCTTTATTATCCAAGATAAGTGGAAAAGTCAAACCAAGAGAGATGGTGTCCTATCATTCGAACATGTTGCAGAGCGCCTTATAAAGAACGCTTTTAGATTAACACCCGCAAGAGCCACAGCCTACACCATCACTCTTTAAAGAATCGCAGGAAAATCTTGTAGCAATATTCGCTGTGGTGTCCTTATTGCCAGAAACCTCACTATCCACTCGCTGGCGAGCTAGATCAAGATTAGCGAGATGCTTGGCCATGTTAGATAGTTTGCTACTCTCGCCTATTTCGGTTCCACAGTACAAGCAATAATCGTAGACTCCCTCATGAAAGTCAGTAGTGCCTTCACAATCAAAATACTTCTTTAGGCGAGTTTTCTCTACATAAGCAGCCGTATTGCCACATACTCCTAGAGGATCTCCCGTATAAAACCGATGTGTATCATTAATATCGATGTACTGCTCGCAACCAGGTGCATTTCCTTTATAAGTAAGAACCTGGCCATATTTTTCACACAGATCCTCAAACTCATAAATTTTGAATGTTCGAACAACTCGATAGGAAAAAGCAGTCATTTTCAGTTCTTTATGATGTTCTCTTGCAAGCGTTTTTAACAGCGGCTCAGCAGAAATGAGATGCTGATCCATATAGCGAAAACAGTGAATACCTAAATTTGCCAGAGTTCGCCGAAAATCTTCTATGTAAAGACAGCCGCCTAAAAGAGAATCAAGCATTGCAGACTGTGAAGCAAGAGAAGGCGAAAGTCTACGACTAGAAAAAAGTGTGGCAACATAAAGCTCGCCACCAGGAACTAGGACTCGCAAGGCTTCTTTTAAAAGCACTCCCTTGTCAACTGCAGCATTAAAGTAGGGGTTAAAAGCAATAGAATCGATACTTTCATCAGGGAAGGGCAATTGCTCGCCTGTTGCAAGGAAAAACTCTACCTGCGCCTTGTTTAGCCCCTGGGGGATTGGTGCTTGCTGTATAAACTGCCTCGCTTTTTCAAGACGCTCTTTCGAAGGGTCACATACAAGCACCTTCCCAGTTTCCCCCACTGATAGAGCTGCGAGATAAATATCTTCTCCCTGGGCTCCGTTTACCAAAAGCAAGCAACATCCCTCAATAAAAGTTGGTACCGAAAAGGGAATATCTGAAAACTTGATCAACTTCTCATCAAGCTGCGCTATCTGTCTTTTAAGTTTACGCATAGATAAAGGAACAAAGGCCTCACGATAAGACTCAGGATCGAGATCCTTTTTCGAATTGAAGGCCAAGGTGTAAACATTACTCTTTGCTTCAAAAGATGTCGTATCGCTCATAATAACCATACCCCCATGCTGCCTAATTGTTCAAATCGTCTTTGTTTTGAAAAAGCATCACACGAGAAGCGTCAATATCTATAGATACCGTATCACCTACACTGAATGTGTTCTCCTTGCCGACAGAACGTCTGATTTGCACGCCCTGACATTCAAGTATCAACTCATTTGTTTCTCCGTGGTAATGCTGCGAAACAACTTTACAAACGATAGGCCCCTGCATACTTATAGCAGTAGGGCGGATGATGGCGGTATAGACACCATCGGACTTATCAGTAGGAAAGTAAATTCCCCCACAACTAAAGACCTTTTGTTTCACCCTCCCTTTGAGTACCTCACCATCGGAAAGATACAAGGCAATTTTAAGATTTGTCGGATTCTCGTATACTTCCTGGGGGGTTCCTACCTGTTGGATGACACCTTTGTCCATAACCGCAATCCGATCAGACATGGCAAGGGCCTCATGTTGGTTGTGAGTGACCATGATGGTAGTGATACCTGTTTTTTGATGCATCTCTCTCACGAAAAGGCGCATACTCTCGCGCAAGTTTTCATCAAGAGCAGAAAAGGGCTCGTCAAGCAAAAGAACTCGCGGATTTGCTGCTAAGGCTCGGGCGATTGCCACACGTTGTGCTTGACCACCTGAAAGTTGTCCGGTTCGCCGAGTTCCAAATCCGTCAAGCTGCACTAGATTTAAAAGCTCATCTACTTTTTGAATACGATCTTGCTTCTTAATCTTCCTCAGTTTTAGTGGATAAGCAATGTTTTCCCCTACTGTCATATTGGGAAACAAGCGCATGTCTTGAAATACTAAAGACACCTGTCGCTCTTTGGCGGGCAGATTATGAAGATCGATGCCATTGAAAATAATTTCACCCTCTCGCTCTTGGGTAAGTCCAGCAATTGTTTTAAGCAGGGTGCTTTTACCACAGCCAGAACTTCCTAAAAGTGAAAAGAACTCCCCCTCGGCAATGTCTAAGTTGATATCTTCAAGAATTGGTGAACGATTAATATTTACCCAAAGATTACGAATACTTAAAGTCATAGCCTCTCCACCAATCTTTACATGAGATATGTCTTACGCCGTTTTGAAAGAGCATTACCAATGCAATCCAGAAGAATAAATATCACCAAAGATGAGGCTATATAAATAATCGCAAAAGCTGCCGCTAGACTTCTATCGGTGCCATTTACCCAAGGAAACATCACGGTAGCAAGCGTTACCACCTTGCCTCCTCCAATAATGAGGGTCAAAAAATATTGGCCAAAAGAACCAATAAAAGAAATAGCAAAAGATGTGATGACAGAAGGCAAAAGCGGAGGAAGTGTCACGTCAAAAAAAGCCCGTGGGTGGCTTGCCCCTAAAGACCAAGCCTGCTCAGAAAGACTGCGACCAAACAGACGAAGCGAATCGGTAAGAATCTTTATACTGTAAGGAATCACCACCAAGGTGTGCACTAGGATCACTCCAAGAGGCTTACTAGCAATTCCTGCCCGCAGCATAAAAACATGTATACCCATGCCAAAAGCAGTAGCAGGAATGATGACTGGCAAGAAGGTTAAGAAGTCTAAGAAATACTTACCTTTGAATTCGTAATATGCCAAGGCATGGCCCACCAGCAGAGAAACAACTACGCAAATTGCCGCAACGATTAGAGATAGTCCTATACTCTGCAAGACAGTTGTCGCAATATTGGGATCAATACTCAAGATGGTTTCATAGCCATGTATGCCCCATTCCTGAGGAGTCAACGAGGGATAGATCCAAGTCTCCGCAAAACTCCACAGGAACAAAATAGCCAGTGGTATGACAATTATGAGGGCTGCAATAATGGTAATTATCCACATAAAAGGATGTCGACTATGACTTCCTCTGCGTGTCATCTTAACTGTCTCCCCTCAACTTGCGATTCTTTTTTACCCCTTGGTAGTAGTACAAAAGGGAAAACACGAGAGCAAGGACAATCATTATCATATTGAGAGCCATGGCAATAGGCCTGTGAACAGCCATGTTTGAAAAAGTGTATTCTGCATAAGAGAGAACCGGTAGTGATCTTGTGGTGGCATGCCCCAGCAAGGATGGAGTCTCATAGGAACCCAAAACCACTACAAAAACGATGATTATGCAGGTACGTACGGTAGGCATACAATTAGGCAGTACCACGTGAAGAAAAGTCTTCAGATCGCTAGCGCCTAAATTTCTTGCAGCCTCGCTCAATCGCGCACTTATGCCGCTCATACTAGGAAGCAGCATAAAAGTAACAAAAGGAGCTTCTTTCCAAATATATTCAATGATTATGCCAATTGAATTGGGGTAATACAAAACGATATTAAGAGCATCGGCTGCATCAGGAAAGCCAAGTACCGCTAGAACCCGCGCAATAATACCAGTTGGCAAAAAAAGGTTCACCATCACTACACAGGCCACTGCATGAGGTATTTGCTGAGGTAACTTGGCAATAATAGCTCCCAGTATGCTCTCTTGCTGCAGAACAGCGATACACCATGCTAAAACAACCCCGATAATAATCGAGGGCACCGTTGATGCAATCGATATATACAAACTTAAGCCTATGCCGGTAAGAGTATATTCGCTGGTAAAAGCAGAGATGTAGGCATCGAGGCTTAAATCATCGCTTAAGCCGGGTACCACCCCAAGGCTTTGTATCACAATGTTATAAGCGCAAATGGGCAGCATTAGAAGCAGCAAGATATACGGAATTGCCATAAGATAGGGAGTTAGCGCAGCCAACGCCTTGCACTGCCTAAAAGTCTTATGCAGCATAAACAAATCCTCTGTAGTGGGCGGAGTTTCAAAAGCACCGCCCTAGCATGCTTTCTGGCTAGAACTTATTCAATTTGGCCTGAAACGTCATTAAGCCATATTTCTTCAAATAAGCTTTTAGTCCAGGCAGGCATGTCAGGAGAGGCAACTTCGGCTAGCTCTTCGAGCGAAGGAGAATTGGAACCGTATTTTTCCTCACACTCTTCAATTGCAGCAAGCTGTTCATCGCTGAGAGTGTCAAGGTTCATACACTCCGTTGCAGGAGGATATCCTGTTGAACCACGTTCACACATTCCCTCAATATCCAAAAACTCATTGCACATTACCAAAGCACCTGCAAGATTGGGACAATCCCATGGAATAGCAAGGAAGTGCGGAGTTGTAATCGTGTTATCCCAAGCAATAGATTTCGTTGTATCAGGAACCGACCCTGCCTCGATAATAGATTGCACCCAGGCATCACCATAAATAAAGTCAGTTGAACCGTCAGCAAACATCGTTACCCAATCAGAATATGACGAGGGGTAGGTAGAACCTTCATTCCAAAGATATTTATTCAACTGACGCAAATATGAAAGCCCATCAGCTATTCTTTCCCGCATTTCATCGGCGGTAATATCCTCCGGCATACTGGTAAAACAATCACTACCGCAAATATCCATCACCAAAGCACGCGCCGCATAGCTTCCGTGATAATCAGGTAACGCAGGGTAGGTAACCCGTCCGGGATTAGCTTGAGCATAGGCTAAAAGTTCAGTGGCATTATGAGGAACATCTTCTTCAGCGATGCGAGATGAGTCATAGATAAAGGTCTCGAAGGCCGAGGCAAAAAGCGACATAGTGCCTTCAATTTCTAGACCATCAACTGTGGCAATACCTACAGTATCTTCGTTGTAATACTGCATATTGGGAAGATACTGCAAATAGTCACCCCACATAAGATCAGCATCTTTTGCGTCCGAAAAGTAGGGACCACTAAGCCATCCACAGTCTGTAGTACCCTCCCCTTCATCTAGACCTGCCTGTTTTTCATCAAGCCAAAGAGTGATGATGTCAACAGTATTGTCCACTTGAACATAATCAAAATCTAAGTCGTACTTTTCTTTAAGAGTGGGAGCGAAAACATTATTGAAATAATCGTTGTAAGCCGCTGTTTGTCCATACCCAATATAGGTAACTGTTGTACCCGAAGCAGCTTCAAGTACTGCATCCCAATCGTTTAAATCAAGGCTTTCTGTATCAGCGGAAGAACTATCGTCTGAAGAACTGCAGCCAATAAGTCCACCGGTAGCAGCTATCACTCCTAAAGATGCTGCCCCTATAAGAAATTCTCTTCTTGTAAGGTTGCTACTCATTTGCCCTTCTCTCTTGTTTATTTTTTCTTACAAATTCTTAATAAACCTATACGCTTGCCTTGGGACTTTCGTGGCCAGGTTCAACACTACCCCCGCATAAGCGCAATTCATAGTGCTTAACTTTCATCTCTTTGTACCCTAGCTTTTTTGGCTTTTTTATTTGTTTCATTTGGCTTCCTTTCTTTCATCGCCTCGTGATTCCCTTTCAATCGCTACATAAAGCGCTTGAACATAGTCACCAATGTTGTAGAGGAAGGTTCTACAAAACCTTCCAAAGATGATGTGCTCAAAAGCGCATTCCCCCTGACAAAGAGGAAGAACAGGACAAATGCGACACTGAGAGTCTTTAGTTGGAGAAAAGTTCATATACTGAGTAAGTAAAGGCCAGTTTATCTCTCGTTTTTCAGGAGGATCCATCAGACTAAAAATGACACGAGAATCGTCGCCGTACTCCCCTGAGCACTTGTACACATTCCCCAGTTCATCTATGGCCCACCAGTTGTGCAAGGGTGTACCACAAAAGACAGGGATTGGCTGCAATGCCTCCATTAGCTCTTCAGCCGTAGGGTTTTGTTCCATGAAAAACTTAAAGGATTCATCACTGTATTCGGGACGCGTAGCAAGATCAATCTTGTTAACATCATCGCCCTCGTATGAACTGCGATAATCGCGCAATTGCGTACAACGAACCAACATGCCGGGTTTCTTTAGAAGCTCATTACCCAATTCGTGGAAGTCTTGCAAATTGTTTCGCTCAAGGATAAATGAAGCATTAACCACAATATTCTCTTGCAGTAAGTTATCGAAATTAGAAACAATGGCTGAAAACGAGGGTTCTCCCGAACGAGTGCAGCGACGACAGTCATGCTTGTCTGCATAGCCATCGAGAGAAGTCATGACCGAATGTACTCGAACTTTGGCCAGTCGTTTCGCCACATCTTCAGTGGCAAGACGTCCATTGCTTATAACGTGACCAATATATTCAACTCTTCGCGCATCGCAAAAATCTATGAATTTCTTTGACAGGCGCTCTATAACATCCATGCGAAGCAAGGGTTCGCCACCTTGCCAAGTAATCTTGAGTTTTTTAAAGGGTGCTTCTTGATATTTCTCCCGAACAAAAGAAAAAACAGCATCTTGTACCTGTTCTGTCATGTAACCCGCACGTGGGGTTTCATAACAGTACACACAACGATTATTGCAATCGAGAGTCGTAGCTAAAACAAGTTCAAGAACTTGAGTATTGTATTTATAGAGATCATACTGGTATTCCCAAAAAGCAGCTTCCGTTTCAGGGTCATCTAAACAGAACCC
>CAZOMM010000020.1:2677-29832 GCA_964581165.1 uncultured Coriobacteriaceae bacterium | reverse complement strand
TAAGGATTTCCTCGCCCGCCGCTGTACGTCCAAGCGAGCGATCAGAAAGACCTAAAAGCACATCGAAGAGATCCTCTGGCAAAGAGTCTGTAAATTCCATCTCTTTATCAGTAATTGGATGCTTCAATTTAAGATGCCAAGAGTGCAAGAACTGTCGAGTAAGCCCAAGATTGGCCTTTTCCGACCCCGAACCATACATGGGATCGCCTACAACACAATGTTTGATATAAGACATATGTACCCTAATCTGATGAGTGCGTCCGCTGAACAGCTTGCACTCCACAAGGGTAAACCCGTCGTCGTACCTACCCGCATCAAAACGCTCAAGAACTGTAAAAGTTGTAACCGCACTGCGAGCCTGCATAGAATCGCTAACGGCCATCTTGAGTCTGATTTTTGGATGACGGGCAATTGGTGCATCAATATATCCGGTATCCTTGGCAATGTATCCGTGAACTAGACATAAATAGCGCCTATCGATATTTCGAGTTCGGATTCCATCTTGCAAGATATAGCCGTACTCATCTGTCTTTGCAGCGAGCATCAAACCAGAGGTATCCATATCTAGTCTATGAACAATTCCAAGACGATCCTCGCCTTGCATGTTAGCCAAATGATCGGTCCCGCAATGAGCAATAAGGGCGTTCACCAAAGTTCCGCCGTAATGCCCCGGCGAAGGATGGCAAACAAGGCCTGCTGGTTTGGATATCACCAGCATTCCCTCGTCTTCGTATCGAACATCAAGCTCTAGCTCGTATGCATCTAGTTCCCAAGACTCGGGTTCAAAAAGCTCAAAGCAGATCTCGTCTCCCTCAGACAAGGT
Organism: uncultured Coriobacteriaceae bacterium; assembly: GCA_964581165.1. Taxonomy (GTDB): domain Bacteria; phylum Actinomycetota; class Coriobacteriia; order Coriobacteriales; family CADBOM01; genus CAZPAN01. The sequence goes on along the minus strand of CAZOMM010000020.1, from coordinate 29,009 downwards.
GAGCTTTTTTGAAGGCAAGAATCCGTTTACAGTAACCTCTCCGCGTTCTATTGCCTTAGCAGCAGCAGATCTGCTCCTAAATTCTGGAAGGGCTCCTAGAACAATGTCTAAACGACTACCGCTCTCATCAGCTGTTACTTTGTGAAAGATCTCCATAGTCATCTATTTGCTCACCCCTCTCAGAAACAGGACTTAAGGGATGACAAAACAGATAGATTAGCCACAAAACAACGCCAGTGGTTATGCAGATATCTGCAACATTAAAAACAGCAAAGTTCACAAACTTAAAGTAAATAAAGTCTGTGACCATTCCATTGACAAACCTATCAAAAGCATTTCCTAATGCTCCGCTAAAAACTGCTGCCATTAATAAAGATTCAAAGGTAGTGTGCTTTTTGTACTTGATTAGATAAATCAAGATGGCAATGGCGGCCGCAGTTGAAATAAGCAAAAAGAGCCAGGTGGCTCCCTGAAACATTCCAAACGAGCCACCAGAATTAAACACGAGCGCAAAACCGATAATCCCAGGAATAAATCCCATTCCTTCTTCGGGCAAGCAGTTTACGGCCCAGATTTTGCTCAGCCTATCAATCCCAAATAAAACTATTGCACATATGATAAAGACAAGCACAGCACGGCGAGTGCTCACCGGCTGTGGAACATGTCTGTTTTTAGAGCTGCGAGAGGACCTCAGCACAACGCTGGCACACCCCCGCATGATCCCCACTGCCAACAAGATGTCTGTGATTCCAGCACCTTGGGCACTTGTCCATATCTGTCATCGATACCGTGGCAGAAAAATCTTCGCCTTCTGCTGCCTCAACAAGCTCAATCGAAGCAACGATGAACAGCTCTTCCAAAGTTCCTGAAGGCAGCGACTCCAAAGCAGCCTTAACATCCGCAGAAACCGCAAGCTTAACAGCAGCCTCTTGGCTCTTGCCAATGGCATCGATGCCTCTAGCTTCCTCAATTGCCCTTGTAACTACATCCCTTGCAGTTAGCACATAAGCAAAAACTGAAGAAAGCTCATCAATTTGCCCCTGAGGAATGGCAGGGATAAATTTAGAAGGATCGGGCCAGCCGGCAAGCTGGACACTAATTGGACGACCTTTGCGCTCACACATGGCCTGTGGATATGCCTGCCAAACCTCCTCTGCTGTAAAGCTGAGAATTGGCGAAAGCATACAAACTAAGGCATCCAGAATATTTTTGAGAGCTGTCTGGGCGCTACGACGAGCAGGAGAATCAGCAGCTTCTGAGTAGAGACGATCCTTTAAAGCATCTAGATAGACAGCAGAAAGATCACCTACAACATACTCATACAGGCATCGATATACCTGATGGAAGCGATAATCGTTGTACGCTGCAGTAACCTCGTTAACCAGCTGCGCTAGGCGAACCAATGCCCACCTATCTGCCGGCAGCATCTCATCCCAAGAAAGCGCATCTTTGGCATCATCAAAATCGTGCAGGTTGCCCAGCAAAAATCTCAGAGTGTTTCGGAAGCGCCTATAAGCATCGGAAACCTGCTGCAGAACCTTGTCGTAGATGCGTACGTCTTGCGAGTAATCAACACTTGCAACCCATAGCCTAAGCACATCGGCACCATACTTGTTGATTATGTCTGCTGGATCGATGCCGTTGCCCTTAGACTTTGACATCTTCTCGCCATTTTCGTCCACGGTAAATCCGCAGTGCATAACCGATTTATAAGGCGGAACCCCATAGGCTCCAACGCTTGTAAGCAGCGAAGACTGAAACCATCCACGATGCTGGTCTGAACCTTCCAGATACATCTCAGCAGGAAAATGGACTCCCTCCGACTCGCGCTTTTTGCAAACGCTGGTATGGCTAACTCCGCTTTCCCACCACACGTCTAAAATGTCTGCCTCGGGCTCGAACTGAGTGCTACCACAAAACTCGCAGACAAGGCCTTCGGGTAGATACTCAGAGGGTTTACGGATAAACCAAGCATCTGCACCCTCACGCTCAAACAGATCGATCACTGCGTCAAAAGTTTCTTCGGTAGCCATAGCAGAAGCACATTTGGAGCACTTGAATACAGGAATTGGCACTCCCCAAGATCTTTGGCGAGAGATGCACCAGTCGGGACGATCTGTAACCATCGAACCTATACGATTAGCAGCCCACTCAGGAATCCAGCGCACCTTGTCTTGGATTGAATCGATCGCCTTTTTACGAAGATCGTTTGCTTCCATCGAAACAAACCATTGGTCGGTTGCCCTAAAGATCACAGGCTGATGGCAACGCCAGCAATGCGGATAGCTATGCTCGATAGACTTCTCGCTAACAAGGGTTCCTCTCTCTTTAAGCCAATTGATAATTACCGGATTGGCCTCATCGGTATCAAGGCCTGCAAATGGGCCGGCCTCAGAGGTAAGGCAGCCGTTGTCGTCAACCGGCATAAGTAGCGGAATGTCAAACTTTAGAGAAATCAGATAGTCATCCTGACCATGTCCTGGTGCCGTATGTACAGCGCCTGTTCCGGTATCCAAGCTAACATGATCGCCGTAGATGATCTTGCCGTTTAAGTCTGTGCGAATGGGGCACTCGTACTCTATGCCCTCTAGATCTATACCTTTAACAGTTACCGGAGATCCATCAGAGCTGCTTAGCATCTCGTAAGACTCCCAGCCAGAAAGCTCAGCAACCTCTTTTACAAGATCAAGTGCAAACAGCAAAAACGAGCCATCAACTTGCACCATGCAATAATCGGCTGCAGGTGCTAAAGAAACTGCGGTATTGGCAGGAAGAGTCCATGGAGTAGTAGTCCAGATGAGAACATAGGAGCTATCAAGCTCAGCACCAGCTGCAGCAAAGGCCTCGGGCAGCGACTTGAGCGCAAACTTCACAAAGATCGAAGGAGATGCCTCTGGGGCATATTCAATCTCTGCCTCGGCAAGTGCGGTGTGGCAATGCTTGCACCAATGCACCGGCTTGCGTCCACGATAGATTGAGCCATCTAGATACATCTTCTTAAAGACTTCAACATTTCCAGCCTCGTAATCGTGCTGAAAAGTGAGATAGGGGTGATCCCAATCGGCATTTACGCCCAAGCGCTTAAAGCCATCGCGCTGAATATCAACACACTTCTCTGCATACTCACGGCACAAGCGTCTAAGCGTGGGCTTATCGATCTTGGCCATCTTTTCGGGGCCAAGCTTTTCTTCGACAATATGCTCAATGGGCTGTCCATGACAATCCCAGCCAGGGATATAGGGGGTGTAATACCCGCGCTGGGCATGTGATTTAACAACGAAATCTTTGAGAATCTTGTTGAATGCATGGCCAATATGAATTGGGCCATTTGCATAAGGAGGTCCATCGTGCAAAACAAAAGGCTCGTTGTCTTTGTTTTGCTCGAGCAGCTTGTTGTAAATGTCGATCTGCTCCCAAAACTCCAGTCTCTTGGGCTCGTTTTTGGGCAGGTTCCCGCGCATTGCAAAATCTGTCACGGGAAGATTCATAGTGTTCTTGTATTCCTGAGGCACCTGTGCTCCATCCCCTATTTCGTAAACGCACCGGACTGTAAAGCTGCAGGCTGCAGAGTAGAGCTGCAGGTTGCAGAGTAGAGCTGAGCTGCAAAGCTGAGCTGCAGAGCTGAGCTGCAGGCCAAAAAGCTGTTTTGGCACCCGGTGCGGCTTGTCTCAGACCATTGATTATATTGCGACTTGATTGAAGGGCCATATCTAGCGTCGCAGCCGGCGTAGTCGGCACAGTTCGGACGCAGTCGGCGCAATCGGCGCAGGCAACACGGAAGCAGCTCGGGCGCAGTCGGCGCAGGCAACTCGGAGGCGGTTCGGGCGCAGTCGGCATCTGTAAAAGCAGACAATAAAAGCAGGTTCTTTGTGAGTTTTGTGTAAATTATTGTTGTTAGTGGTTTATATTAGCTAGGTGATCGGTTTGACCCGGTTAATTAAAGCCACTTAAAGCAACAAAACAAACTTTCGCTTGTGGCAACAAGTTGATGTCGGCCCGCCAGCCACACCCGGCGGGCCTCGATTTTGCAGTTTGGAGGCAGCGCTATGGCAGACTTCAGCACAGAAAAGATCCGCAATGTGGTCCTTGTGGGCCAGGATGGATCAGGTAAGACCTCTCTTGCGGAGGCCATGCTCCATCTTTGTGGAAAGACAAGCCGCCTCGGATCCACCTCCGACGGCAAGTCAAACATGGATTACGATCCAGAAGAGATCAAGCGCAAGTTCACGATCTCCACAAGTCTTGGAAATGTGGTGCACGATGGAACAAAAATCAACATCCTAGACACTTCTGGATCACCCGATTTTATAGGTGACACAATTGCTGCAATGTATGCCAGCGAAGCTGCGATCTTTGTAATAGACGCAGTAGCAGGCGCGCAGGTGATGATGGTTAAGCTTTGGGAAAACGCCATTATGGCCTCGCTATGCAGAGCCATCTACATCAACCATATCGATCGAGAAAACGCCGTTTTTGCCGACATCGTTTCTGCTCTGCGTGAGAAATTTGGAAAGAGAGTCGGACCCATAGCGCTGCCAATGGGAGTAGAGAAAGACTTTTGCGGAATAATCGATCTGGTAAGAATGAAGGCTCGCTACATGGACGGCGGCAAGGAACGCATCGAAGATATCCCTGCCGAATATGTCGACGAAGCCCAAAGCGCACGCGACGAACTAATTGAGTCGATCGCCGAGGCAGACGACGACCTGATGATGAAATACCTAGAGGGCGAGGAGCTATCTCAGCAAGAGGCGGCACAGCTGCTTACTTCTGCTATTGAGATGGGTATCTTCATGCCCATCTATGTAGGCTCTACCCTCTCTGAGCATGGGGTGCTTAATCTCCTTGACGATATTGTCGAGTTCTTCCCAACTCCTGCGTCGCATGGCTCAATTCCTATGACAAATGGTGAGACCGCCAAAATTGCCCCGGGGACCGAGGCTTCGGCCTATGTCTTTAAGACAAACTCCGATGCTTATGTTGGAAGACTGAGCTTCCTTAAGATCGTCACCGGTAGCATCAAGCCAGGCGATGAGCTAGTCTGCAACAGAACTGGTCGCAAAGACAAGATCTCTCATATCTACACTATGGTCGGCCAAAACACCGAAGAGGTCACACTTGCCTGCGCCGGCGATGTCGTGGTTATTCCCAAGCTTAACGAGGTTAAAACCAACGATACTTTGAGCAAGTCTGGCACCATCGCCTATGTTGAGATCCCATTCCCCGAGCCGCTTTATCCTGTGGCTATTGAGGCTGTAAACAAAAATGATGAGGACAAGATGGGCGATTATTTTGCCCGCGCTGCCGAGGTTGATCCCTGTGTGGTTCTTGACCGCAACGAAGAAACTCATCAAACGGTTCTCAAAACTCTGGGCGAAGGTGCTGTTGAGCTGCTGGTTTCGCGTTTGCGCGAGCGCAACAAGGTCGAGGTCAAGCTTGTTGATATTCGCATCCCCTACAGAGAGACAATTCGCAAGGTTGCGCAAGCTCAGGGTCGTCACAAAAAGCAGACCGGCGGTGCTGGTCAGTTTGGCGACTGCTGGCTACGTCTAGAGCCTAATCCTGGACAGGGCTACGAATTTTTGGATGAGATCGTAGGAGGAAGGATTCCGCGAGGCTTTATCCCGGCTGTTGATAAGGGCGTACAGGCCGCTATGGAAGAGGGCTTTTTGGCGGGCTATCCAATGGTTGATATCAAGTGTGCCGCATACGACGGTTCGTATCACTCGGTAGACTCCAACGAAATGGCGTTTAAGCTCGCAGCGAGATTAGGCTTTAGGGCAGCATGCGAAAAGGCTGATCCTTACATCCTTGAACCCATGGCAAACATTGAGGTAACAATTGACGATAGCTATGCAGGAACAATCATGGGGGACTTCTCGACCAGACGCGGCCGCGTTGCTGGCATGGATCACGACCCCCTTGGCAATACGGTTATCAAGGCGAGAGTTCCCTATGCTGAGGTTGTTTACTACGCTAGGGATCTAAGGTCGCTCACCCGTGGAAACGGATCTTACACAATAGAGCTTGAGGGCTACGAAGAGGCTCCTTACGATGTCTCGCAGAAATTGGTTGCTGAGTATCAGGCAGCCAGATCTGAGGGCAATAAGTAAGCTAAAAACCCATTGGGAAGGGTGGGCAGAACGCCCACCCTTAAGCCTCTTTTTTGCGAAGTTGGGTGGCGAATATAAATCCCAAGATAGCTAATACTAATGTAAAGATAAAACCCCAATGAGATCCCTGCGTAAACGCTGCAGCAGAATCTGTTCCACCTGCTAGGTAGTAAGCTTCTTGCCCGCTGGAAAGTACATTGGTCGCAACTGCAGTACATATGGCACCAAATACTTGCTGAAGCGTGTTTAAGATTGCACTCCCATCTGTCGAAAGATTATGTGGTAACGAAGAAAGCGCGTGGCTTTGGCAGGGCGACATTGCTAAAGGCACGCCCACCATCATCACTATATGACAGCCAATAACATATCCAAGCGAGCTGTCTGGCGTGGCAAACATCAGCATAACTGCCCCTATTACAGATAATGCAAAACCAGCCAGTGCAAGAGTCCTTGCGCCTATGCGATCGTATATCCTTCCAGAAACCATGCTCACTACTGCATTAACAATTCCACCAGGTAGCATCACAATGCCAGTAAGTGCAACAGCTACTAACATCCCATTTTGATAAAACTGAGGAAGTATATACATTGCCGAAAGCGTGATACCAAAATTAATCATCACGCAAAGAGCGCCGATTCTAAAGCCCTGCAATGTAAAAGCCCTAAGATCCAACACTGGAATCTTCATCTTGAGTTGTCTGTGAATGTATAAGACAAGGCATAAGATACCAATCACTAGCGAAGCAATAACTTGAATCGACAACCATCCAAAAAGACTGGCAGATCCAACTGCAAACACAAGCCCACCAAAGCCTAAGCAAGAAAACACTAGCGATTGAGCATCGATAGAAGGTCGCGTGAGCTCGTATGGATTAACCTCATATTTCACAGCAAAAATAATGCCCAGAGCCGAGATCAGTACAAAGCTAAAAAAGATCATTCTCCAAGAAAAAGCCGAGATCAAAATTCCAGCAAGTGTTGGCCCAATCGCTGTGGCGAACATAATTACCAATGCGTTAATGCCCATTGCAGAACCGATTTTATGAGGCGGAATAACCTCCATCACCATCGCAAACATCATTGGCAAAACAAGTCCGGTTCCCACACCTTGAATAATCCTACCCACAAGCGCTAAGGCAAATCCTGGTGCGAATCCACTAAGCAATGAGCCAACTAAAAATGAGCCAAGAGAAAAGAAGGTAAGCGCACGTGCACTGAAGCACTTCATCAAAAGGCTTGTAAACGGAAGCACGATGCCTATTGCAAGCATATAGCCCACCACGAGCCACTGAGTCATCGCCAACTCAATTCCAAACGCCTCAGACAGCTCTGGCAAAGCAATATTTAGGGCAGTTTCGCTGTACATTCCAGCAAATCCACCCAAAAACAGGCCCATCATTGCTAAATACGGATGAGGAACCTGTACACGTGCCTTGGGTAATTGGGATTTTTCTTCTGCCATATAGATCTCCTTTCAAATCAAATAGCGCGCTGCATGTTTAGTGCTGTATGACTCGGCGTTGCATACCTTGGCGTTGCATGTTCGAGCGCTGAACAACCCGATGCTGCATGCCTCGGTGCCGGCTGTCTCGGTGCTGCATGCCTCGGTGCCGCACACCTCGGCGTTGCATGCCTCGGCGCTGCAGACCTAGGAACCGCAGGTTTCCATGCACCTAAAAAGCGGCCGCAACGGCTAAAAAGCTCGTTACGACCGCCTCCGTACTAAAATACAGCGTCTTCACTGCGCTTATATCTGAAAGTAAATCCTATTAAAAACCTTCCCCTGAATGTAAGTATTTCTTTTGCCCCATAACGGTAACCGGCAATACCTACAGCTTTCGGCCCTAGGCTCCCGACTCCAGCAGCCAGCTCCGGTTCCCAGCACCCGGTTCCCAGCTCCCGGCCCCGGACACCCAGCTCCGGCAACGCCCCCGACCCCAGGCACCCAGCTCCAGCAACGCCCCGGCTCCAACAACACCCGCAAATCCACTACGAAGCCAACTGCGCCGTAACTTCTGTAGAAGTTCCACTCTCGATTGTGCTTCCATCTTCAGACAGAGTGCCACCAATCACCACAGTCAAGCTATCTCCCTCGGCAATATCGGAGCTAGAAGCAACAATCACCTGAAAAGACTCCGGAGCCTCATAAGAAGCAAGAACATAGCCATCGCTATCGAGCAAAGCTACCAGATCACCAGCATTGCCCGAGGCATTTGTATATACATACGCCTGGGATCCGCTATCAAAAGTTTGTACCATCATCCTGCCGCCAGTCATTATCAATGTGCCGCCATTGATTTCAGCAGAATACTCAGCGTCTAGAGCAAAGTCATCTCCACTAGTAGGGCTACTAGCGTAAATTGTGCCACCATTGATTTCTAGGTAACCATTAGAGTCAATTGCATCTCCCCCGGCATCGATTGCGAGATATCCACCGTTGATCTGAATCAAGCAGCTCTCGCTAGAGGCAGCCGTTGTGGCTCCCATGACACCTCCGCCCATGCCACCTCCACCCATGGCTTGCATATCGCCCATGTCTTCTGGAGTTTCACCATCGGCAAAATCTCCACGCGAAGAACCACCATTAAAATCCTCTCTATCTGTATCACTGAGATCTGGTGGAGTTGAGGTGTCGTCTGCGGTCTGGTCTTGGCTTCCCATTTCGCTTGAGTCAGCGCTATCGTCAGAGGCAGACTCATCAGCAGTTCCATCGCTGCCCATATCAGGAGGCTCTGTTCCATCTCCCATTTCGCTACCATCGGGAGCAGTTCCATCAAAGCTAGCGTCATCGGGCAGCTCTGCACCTGTCGGGGCCTCTCCGTCCATATCCTCAGGCAGATCACCCATATCTTGCGCAGTTCCATCGGCTGTAGTGCCCGTGGCCTCGTCTGCAGTAATCGTGTCACGAGCCGATGCATTAACACCATCATCAGAAGAGGTGATGTCTATGTTTCCACCATTAATGTAAACCTGTTCGGCCTCCATGCCCTCATAACAGCTTTGGATATCAAGCTCACCATCGTTAACAATAAGAACCGTTTCTGCATGCACGGCATCATCGCCAGCATTTATCGTGAAAGTTCCACCATCAATGCAGACAAACCCTTTGGTTCCATCCTCGTCGTTGTTGGATTTGATAGCATCCTCACCCGATTCGATAACAAAAGTTCCATCGAGGATCTTTACGGCATCCCTTCCGCGCACTGCGTCTTCGACAGAAGCCACATAAAAAGTTCCGCCTGTTATTACCAAGTCGTCCTTGGAACAAATCGCATGACGATATGAGCTGCTTACAGTAAGGGTGCCCGAACCATTAATCGTCAGATCGTCCTTAGAAAACAGGGTGGCGTAGGGTTCGTCGGAATCATCTTCTAAGGTGTATTCAGATCCATCCGTTAACACATTTTCGCTGCCCTCAGCCAAGGTCAAAAAGACCTTATCCGCATTAGTGATATAGATTGCTGGGCCATCCTCGTTATGTATGGTCACGCCAGCTAAAACTACCTGAGCCTTAGTTTCTGAATCCAGTGTTACCAGCAGCTGTCCATCGCTAAGCTCGCCGCTAACAACATAAGTACCCTCGGCAGAAATTGTCACAACATCGCCATCAACAGTAGCTCCGTCGCCATCTATTGTTGTAGCACCATCTGCCAAGCTGATATATGTTGCTTCGTCTTCATCGTAACTTGGATCTTGATCGCGATCGGTGTACTCAAAATCCATAGCATCCATGTCTATCTCGAGTTCTTCGGAACTTACAGCTGTGGCACTCTGACTCTGACAGCCACACAGCATCAGTACCGAGCTCATCAAAAGCCCAGCACTGATTATCAAAACAGCAATTCTTAAAGTAGGTTTTGTCTGAATCACGACAATCCCCCTCAGAGCCTGTCATATGCTCTGCGCACATAACCCAAGGAGATTTTTAGGTTCCCGTTAAGGCATCTAAGTTCATCTATCATGGCTTTTTCTGTACCCGACTCCTTCATAGTTAGCGAGTACTCAAGCTTAAAAAGACTCCCCATATTGGTGGTTTGAACCTCTGTTAGCTCGTAGCCAGATGTGTACCTGCTCAGTACCTCGTCAAAGACTCCGTCGTATTCCAAATCCTCAGGGATGGTGATGTTTAGAATCTTACCGGGTTCGCGAGGCTTGCCAAATGGAGTCATTACAAAAATGATGTTTACGATTGCCACAATCACAGTAAAGACAAGAGCCAAAAGCAAAAAGCCCATACCTGTAGCCAAGCCTACTGCCATGGCCAAAAACACACTACCAATATCTTTGGCAGAACCTGGAATCGAGCGGAATCGCACTAGGTTAAACACACCCATAACTGCAACCCCTGCACCCAGATTTCCATTAACCAAGGTAATTACCATCTGAACAATCAGAGGCAAAAGCCCCAGCGTAACAACAAAATTTTTGGAATAGTCATGCTTGAACATGTAGACAAAAGCACAAACCATTCCCAAAACTATCGAAGCTAGGCAGCATACAAGAAAGCTGGTAGTCGATACGCTCGAAACAAGCGAGCTGGAATCACCATAAAGCGAAGTAAAAGCGGCATCAAGCATTTAATCCTCCGATCATAAGCACGTCAGCAGAAGAGGCAAGGTTAACGGGCTGCTCTTGCAGCTTTTCTCTCTTGAGATGTCGTGCTTTTTGATATTTCCCAGTGTTTGCTAGTTTTTGCATTTCTATATAGGCCGCTCCATACTTAGAAAACGACCCTGGATAAGTGCTGGTTTGATCTAGAACATCAACCATCCACATCGGATAGGGCTGAGCACTTTTTATCTCCATAATTGATTCGCCATTTTTAAGTAGAGTCAGCCAAGAAAGCCTGCTGTCGATCTCGAGCCAACTAAGATTGCTGTCAAAAGTGACTCTAAAATCTTCTGGGATACCGGTGCCCGCGTATGGGTCTGTGTATGGGTGTGCAGATGAGCCTGCGTATGGATCTGTGTATGAGTGTGCATATGGGCCTGTGCATGAACCCGCGCATGAACCTACACACGAATCCGCATATGAGTCTGCACATGGCGAACTCGATGAAATAGATGAAGTCCAGGCTTCGCGCTCACAGGTAATAGCAGTTTTAACTTCAAGATTGCCCCAGCGCTGCCATGCACTTTCTATTTCGTGAGCTATCTGCAAGCCACGTTTAGCAAGTGATTTTTTAAGCATTTCGGGATCATCGGCTGGGTTTTGCAGACAGGCTTGCTCAAAAGGTGTGCCTTTGATCCAATCCATAGCCGCCCCAATAGACAGAGCCACACGGCGCTTATAAACAATTCCTTTAAGCTTTTTCTTAAGCTCAAAGAAAACGCTTATCTGCCTGTCTTGCTTGTCAAGACTCGCCCCAGACACAAAAGCTCGCATAAGAGCATCGCTAGCCTTATCACCATAGGCGCGAAGTCGGAGTTTTTCTTTGTAGAGTGGCTTTTCGATCGAACGACCAATAACCTCATGAGCGGGAGTATCCAAATATAGACTTGTTACCCTAGTGCGACCATACAAATCTACTTGCATCCCAGCCTCTATAAGTGCCTGCTCTATACACTCTCGCTGCTTGTCGCTTATTCGATATTTCTTTTCGACTCGCTGGAATACCTCATCATATTTGGGCATACAAGTTCTCCCTCATAAGTATGACTTCATAAATAGGACCTCCAAATTCGAGATCCGAATTTATTGCCCCGCACTTAAATAGAACTGAAGGTTGAACTAGATCACAAAAAGTTCATCTGCTTGTTACAAAGTGTTCATAACATGCAATCCAACGTATATTGGCCTGCATCTGTTAGGTCGTTTATTGAGGGTTTGTCTTTGTCGTCTTTGTTGTCTTTGTTGTCGGGTAGGGTGAGTGGCCTGAGCAAACCGAGTAGTCTCAACTAAACCGAGTAGCCCCGAGTGGGCCAGGCGAGGATATATTCAGGAATCTCTTCGAGCGACTGCGTGATATCCAAATGTGCACTATACTTCCTACTCGAAAAAGTTTCATATTTTGAAAGTTTTTCGAGTAGCATCTCAGCATCCCAACATCACAGGATTCGCAATGATACCAAGGCCTAGTTACCTAGAAAAGCTGATCGCGCAGAAAGATCGAGACCTTATTAAGGTCGTCGTAGGAGTTCGACGCTGCGGGAAGTCCGTTCTGCTCATGAACCTGTATACCAAATGGCTTGAAGAGCATGGCATAAACACAGACCACATCATTAAAGTCGACCTCGAACTCAAGGAGAACGAGGCACTCAGAGATGCAGACGAACTCTATTCGCACATAAGCAGCTTGCTTGTCGACGAAAGTACACATTATGTGATGATCGATGAGATTCAGTACGTCGATGGCTTTGTCGACGTTGTCAACAGCCTCAAGGCCCGAGGCTGCGACGTCTATGTGACGGGTTCGAACTCCAAACTTCTCTCCAGCGACATCTCCTCTGCACTTCGTGGACGCAGCATCGAGATTCGGGTGTGGCCGCTCTCCTTTGCCGAATACCATTCATTTGCGCAAGGTGATACCCGCAGGGCTTTCAACGACTATCTTCTCTACGGAGGCATGCCACTAGTCACCAGCTATGAAACCCGCGAAGGGAAGACAGGATATCTTAAGATGCTCGCAAAGACGGTCGCAACTAGGGACGTAATCGACCGCCACAACATCCGCAACACCGCGGCTTTTGAGGCGGTATATGACTTCTTGTGTTCGAACATAGGCTCGATTGTCAGCGCAAACAGCATCGCCAAGTCCCTCAGATCTTCGGGATTCAGGAGCATCACTGCCGACACCGTGGGGATCTACCTTTCGTATCTCACCGATGCTTTTCTCTTCGACAAAGTCTTACGCTTTGACGTGAAGGGCAAGGCGTACCTGAAAACGCTCAACAAGTACTACACCGTAGACATGGGCCTACGCAATGCGCGTATGAATTATCGCCAAATTGAGGTGACTCATGCCCTCGAGAACATCGTCTATCTCGAGCTGGTGCGGCGAGGTTTCACCGTGGACATTGGAAAGAACCGTGAGAAAGAGATAGATTTTGTCGCGACCGACGACCACGACACCTATTACATTCAGGTTTGCTATACCATGGCGGGCGATGGGGTGCGCGAGCGCGAGTTGGGATCCTTCAAGGGGCTAGACGACGGATACCGCAAGATCGTGATCACCATGGATGACGACCCCTTCGCGCTTCTCGAAAACGGCTACCGTAAACTCAATGCAATCGATTTCCTGCTCCACCCAGAGGCCTTGCGTACAGTAGCTGGCTGAGAAACGGTTATTGTTTTCAGGCTGTCCGTCAATGCCCCCGAAGGGCTGTTCATCGATGCCCCCGAAAGAGTGTGGTTAGTATGAGTCCCATGCCTCCTATGATGTCTCGATCGGCATATTCCGACACACGCGAGCATGCTGGCGGTCCGATGCGAACCCGTACTGAGCGACGGGCGATACGCGGCGAATATATGCGCAGCTTGCGCTATGCCCTCGGACTTATATGGTCGGTGCGGCCGGGATATGTGGTGTTGAATCTTGCAAACTTGCTGTGGAACATCCCCTCGCGGATTCTAAACCTGTGGATTATTCAGTTTGTGGTGAACACAGCAACGGGTTCGGGCGACTTTGCCTCTATTCTGACAGCTTGTGCGGCCTATCTAGCTTTCTTGCTCGTGCGCGATGGCTTTCAGAGTTTCCTCGAAAACAACTATAACGTGGCCGCCGCCGACCATATCCGCTCTGAAATTCAATTGCGGCTTCATGCGCGAGCAAAGGATATCGACCTAGCAGCCTTTGATACTCGCGTCTTCTATGACGATTACGCCCGTGCGCTCGATGTCTTAGACGAGCGGGTGATCAAGTGCTTCACCGACCTTGTTTCCGTCCTATCTGCGGCGGTAAGCATTCTTACGGTGGGAAGCGTCATGGCTACCATGAGCTGGGAGCTTGTGCTTATCGTAAGCGCGGGCTGTCTGGCAGCCATTGCAGCCTATTCTCGTCGTTCGCGCGTGGCCGTGCTGCGCAACCGTGCCATCACACCGCTTATGCGGCGCTTTCAATACCTCAACGATCTGTACTACGAACGACGCTTCGCCAAAGATGTGCGCTCTGAGCGCATCGATGAGATAGCCTCGGCAGATCATCAGCGTTGTACTGTGGAGCTTGATGCGCAAGATCGTCGTTGGGGAAAGAAGTCTTCGCTGCTTACCTATTTCGGGCGCGGAGCGGGTTCGCTCACCGATGTACTCATGTATGCCTTTTTGGCTTGGGGAATTATCGTCGGAAGGCTCGATGCGGGCAGCTTTGTTGCTCTGGCAAACGCTTCGTGGCAGTTTTCGAGTGCTCTGCAAACGCTGTTTCGCTCTATTCCCGAATTGGGCGAGACCTGTCTGCTTATATCCGACTCTATCGACTTTGACGAAAACCGCTCGACGCTTATCGACCCTCCAGATGGCGAGGAGGAACCCGCGCCCGAGCAGGTTGATACGCTTGCTATGGAGGCGGTAGATTTTTCCTACGTGCCGGGACGCCCTGTGTTGCACGATGTGTCTTTTAGCGTGCAGCGCGGCCAGATGCTTGCCATTGTGGGGCATAACGGAGCTGGAAAGTCTACTCTGGCAAAGCTCTTGCTGCGCCTCTACGACCCCGATCAGGGCCAGGTGTACGTAAACGGTCTTCCCTATATGCGCTATCGCAAGGATGATCTGCGTCGTATGGTGGCGGTGGTGTTTCAGGATTATCAGCACTATGCATATTCGGTGGCAGAGAACGTGCTTATGCGGCCGGTTGAGAGCGAGATCGACAGAGAGCGCGTACGCTGGGCTCTCGACCAGGTGGGTTTGCTGGAGAAGGTACAGGGCTTTGCCGGTGGCTTAGATGCCCATGTAACTCGCGAGTTTAGCGACGAAGGCGAGTTGTTCTCGGGTGGTGAGCTGCAGCGCTTGGCCATTGCTCGCGCACTGGCAAAGGATGCACCTGTGGTAGTGATGGATGAGCCTTCCAGCGCGCTTGATCCGGTGGCCGAGCGTGAAGTGGCCGAGCTTATGGCCCACTTGTTCTCAGATCGCATTTGCATAGTGGTGTCGCATAGGCTGTCGATGACCCGCGATGCCGACTGCATCTTGGTGATGGAAGAGGGGCGAGTGGTTGAGCAGGGACCTCACGACGAGCTGCTGGCAAAAAGTGGTGCCTACGCGCGTTTATGGGAAGCCCAGGCCGAGAAATATGCAGGTTGACTTCCCTTAACTTCCCCTGACTTCCCTTGACTTCCCCTGAGTAAAGTACATAACTATTAATTCAGTACTATTCATCAATTGAGGCCTGATGCATACTTTGAGCTGTGTCAGGCTTTCAGGATGACAGGATGAACTAAGGCTTGATCTAACAAATCACGAACCTTAAAAGCGCAGATCTATTTGAGACCTATTTGAGATCTATTTGAAGAATTCGAAAAATTCGAAAAGCCAAAGTTAGCTCAACCCGTTCACACGAAGCCTAGGCCACCGACAACTGCCAACTTTGACAAGAGAAGAAAGGACAGTCATGAAGAAGAGTCTTGGAAACAAAGGCGAGCTATTTCCACAGTCTGTTTTTATTATCGGAAGCTACGACGAAAATGGGGTACCCAACGCCATGAACGCCGCATGGGCTGGCGAATGCTCGCGTCATGAGGTCTGCTTTAACATCGGTGATCACAAAACCACCGCCAATATCGTTAAAAAGGGAGCTTTTACTGTTGCTCCAGCTAATTTGGCGAATCTTGTATCAGCCGACTACTTTGGAATTGCCTCGGGCAACAATGTTAACAAGGCCGAGCAAAGTGGTCTCACATTCGTTAAGTCTGAAAACGTTGATGCTCCTGTTATTGAGGAGTATCCCCTAACTATGGAATGCGAGGTCACTTCGATTCAGGGCGACGAGCATGGTGCTCGCATTGTTGGCAAAGTGATCAACGTGCTAGCAGACGAATCGATCCTAGACGATCAAGGTCGTGTTGACTTTGACAAATTCCAGCCTCTCGTTTACGACTCCAGTAAAACTGTCTACCGTGTAGTTGGTAAAGAAGTTGGAGGAGCCTGGGATGTTGGAAAGGCTCTCATGTAACTAGACTCGATGTTAAACCATTGTTGGCGTAGAGCTTAAAAGCCAAGCTAGAAGTCCTCAACAACAATAGTCCCCATTAAAGGGTGTGCAGAATGCGGTGCCGGCGAGTACAAGAGAATGCCGAGCCGATCGAAGCACTGGGCTACAATCGAAAACGCTGCATCACTCTGGGTGCCAAAAAAGAGGCGCCCAGAGTGATGAGCCAATCAGCGCAAGAGCCTATTAGGAAAACATGATTGAGGGGCCTTCTAAGACCTCCCATCCGCATTCCTCAAACAACTCCTTGCATCTGGGAACCGTCCAGCCTCGATTTTCTTCGGTGCTCTCGGCAGTATCCCTAGGATTCGAGCCAACTTCGGCCCATATTAAGTTTGCACCATTAAAGGCCGCAAGCTGATTTGGCTCATGCGTGCAGTTGCCCATAATGCCCTCACCAGTAATTAGCGACACCGCAGCAACTATGGTTGCCATTCGGGCATAGCTAACAGCTCCATACTTAAACAGGTCTGATCCAGGAATTGGAGTTCTCCTCATAGAACCAGAGAAACGCGCATTCATCTCTCTGGTAATGATTGTCTTTTCGGCAAGCTCTTCTACGCTGTGTTCAGGCCCAACAGGCTCAACACAAGATCCTAAAAGCAAGCCTGCATCCTGAGCGGCATGAATTGTATTCCAGCGATCCTCAATATTGCAGCGAGTCTGAACTCCCTCTCCCATTCTGATTACATGATAAGCACCGGTAAATCCAGCCTTCTTTAATTCGAGAGCGTAGTCGTAATCAAAATCGCCAATATTGGCAATAAGCGGGATCCCCTTAGTGAGAGCCGCTGAAGCCGCACGTCCCATAGCTAAGAACTTGTCTGGATCGTAGCGAACAGTTGTCATCAAATAGATTGCATTGGCTCCCTTTTCTTCTAGAAGCTTTACGTAGTCAACTACAGTCTCTTCATCAAGCTCACTACTGTCCGAAAATACTCCATTGCTCACAGCAAAGGAGCAGAACTTGCAATCTTTGGGACAGACTCCGATATTGAGTCCAATCTGCCCATGAATCTCGGCCTTGGGCAAAAGTTGCTCACTAAAACGCCTTCCAGCCAAACGAATTTCGGCCGCCTCGTCTGTTAGATCATCCCAAACAAAAAGCTCTTTTGCCTCATTTTCGTCCAGTGTCCCACCGTCTAGAGCCTTATTGATAATCTTTGCTACCTTTGTATCCATATTTCCTCTAACCTCTCTAACCTTTCTTTTTCTCTTACCCTTTTTTCTTTCAAATTGCCGCAATCAAAGCTGTCTCAAATCAAAACTGCCCCAAGCAAAACCTCCCCAAATAAAAGCTATTCCAAACAAAATCGCCACCCTTGCTTACCCTGATCTTGCAGGGAATACAAACGTCGAAGCCTTATCGGCCCTCAGAGTTACGTAATCCCCAGGCTCTAGAGATTCGCTAGTAAATACACCTTGAGTCTTGCCCGCCAAAACGATTGTTGCGTAGTTGCGCTCACCCCTAAACGAGCAGCTTTCTACCAAGGCACCTTCTGAACTCTTGTGTGCATGCAGTCCATTAAACCTAAGAACTGCAGTAGCTGGACCATCTTCGACATCGGCCTCACAGATGCAGCCCTTGGTCTCAAACTTACCTGCGGACACTTCACCATCCACAACTAAACAAGCACCAAAACTGGCTGCAACATCCACAGTTGCTGGACGTGAGTAGATATTTGTTGGCGTATCGTATTGAACAAGCTCTCCTTTGTTTAGATATGCAATACGATCAGACATCATCAAGGCCTCATCGGCATCATGAGTGATCATGATTGTTGTTAGCTTTAGCTCATCGTGTAGTGCTTTTACAACAAGACGCATCTCGTCTCTAAGTTCTTCGTCTAAACCTGTGAGAGCTTCATCTAGCAAAAGCAAAGAAGGGTTGCCAGCGATGGAACGTGCTAAGGCCACACGCTGTTGCTGCCCTCCCGAAAGCTCATCAATCCGCCTTTTAGCAAAACCTTCTAGCCGAACCAGAGCGAGCAGCCTGTCGACCCTTTCCATACGCTCTTTTTTTCGCATCCCATTAAGCTTTAAGGTATAAGCAATGTTTTCTCCCACAGACATATTTGGAAACAGCCTAATATCCTGAAAAACTATCGAAGTTTTACGCTTATGCGTTGGAACTCTGTCCATAAGTTCATCATTTATATAGACATGCCCTTCGCTTTGCTGATTAATGCCTGCGATGATCTTGATGGTTGTGGATTTTCCAGCGCCACTGGCTCCAAGAAGCGAGACAAACTCTCCAGTTTTAACTTCCAGATTCATGTGCTTAATGATTGTCTGGTCTTTTATTTGGTAAGAAATGTCTTCTAGTCTAAGTCCCATCCTTGTCCCATCCTTGTACTCCTTTCACACGCCCGACTTTGAGAAAGACTTTAAGAAAGGACGAATCATTAGCGATAAAGCTCAACTTCTTCTTTGACTCCGCAGCGACGAAGAATAAAGTTGAACAGCAAAAACACCACAACTGAAATACCTACGAATATGAGCGAAAAAGCCGAGCCAACTGTTCGATCGGCCCCAGCAAGGTACGGAAACATAACTACAGCGATTGTTTTAATGGAGCCTGTGCCTATCAAAAACACAATGAAGTACTGCATGAATGCAATGATGTAGGACAAAGATGCTGCCGATAATAAGCCTGGCAGACAAGACGGAATTATTGCATCGCGGATAATCTGCCATCTATTGGCACCAAGAACTGCTGCCTGCTCCTCAAGCTTGCTTCCAGCGGCCCTAACAACATCGATCATGATGGAAATTGCATAGGGCATAACAATGATTGTCAGCGCAAGGATTACTCCTAAAACTGTGCCAGCAAGCCCCATCATCGTAAACATCGATTGCACTCCCATTGCAAATGCCGAAGACGGAATAATAAATGGGAGTATGACCGCAAATTGCCACATTCCACGGCCTCTAAAGTTGTACCTAATCAAAGCTCGAGCCGTAAGAGTAGCAATAACAACGCTAAGCACGGCAACCGCAAGTGCAATACCTATGCTTAAAACAATGATCGATCCAAAATCCCCAGCAATGTTTGCCGCCCGCTTAAAGCCATCAAGCGTAAGTGAAGATGGGAAGAGATCCGGAAAAGGCCAGGAGTTTGTAAATGCCCATACGAGCATGATTGCTAGGGGCACAAATACAAAGGCTAACCATATAGCTATAAAAATCATCGAGGCTGTTTTATATCCGTCGCGCCTAGCCTTTTTTTGCCTAGCCATTTGCGATAGTCCCTCTCTCGCCACGCCTTATCAAAACGAAATACACAATGGCTATGGCTAGGGTGATCACAATCATTAAAGTCACAAAAGTCATTGCGTAGCTGCGATTAACGATGTCGTAATTTTGGAACTGATAAAAGGCCAAAACAGCAATAGGCCTTGGATTCGAAGCACCAATCAGGTATGGAATCTCATACGATCCAAATACAAAGGCAAAGACCACGAGTGCACAGCGAATAATAGGTATTTTGCAAAGCGGCAAGGTGATCTTAAAAAAGGTTCGCATAGGGCTGGCACCCAAGCATGCCGAAGCCTCTGAATAGCGATTTCCTATATTGGCCATAAGCGGTATGGTGCAAAGAGTGATATAAGGAACTTCTTTAAAGAAGAAAACTAAGATGATTCCCCATCCAGAGTAGGCTCCAATGACCGATGGCAGCGATTGCGCGCTATCAATTATCCCCAAGGCGTACAAACAACGAGCAAAAAGACCGCTTGAACCAAACATGATTACAACAAGTAAAGCAACAACAACATGAGCAACAGAAAGTGGAATATTAAGCGCCATCATTTTGAGATTATTGCCAGCTTTTACTTTTACCAATGCGGCTGACAAAGCTATGGCCCCAACAACAGCAGGTAGGGTGCTTACTGTTGCAAGGTAGAGGCTATAAGCAACAGATTCTCCAAGCATGTACTCATTAGCTGCCTCTATGTAGTAATCAAGCGTAAATTCGGTTTGTCCCATAAAAGGCGCATAGCCAAAGCTTTGAGCTATGCCACTAACGAGTCCAATGACAAAAATGAGTAAAAGCACAGTCACTGGAATCAAAAGCAGATAAGGACTTGCAGCCTTAAGTACTCCTCCTCGAGATTTAGCTCGCAGCATCTCACTTTCTTCTAGCCGCATTTGGAACAATCACCCTTGCAATGAGGTTTATCGCTAACGCCTAGAACTTCTGCTGAGCTTCTCTTGGAGCAATCGGCTACAGGCCCACCACTTCCCTTTCCAAAGTATCCGCAGTAGTCGTAAACACCGTAGTGATGTTCTTTGGAACCCTCTTTGTCAAAATAGGCTCCAAATCTAGTTTTTGTTATGAAGTCAAAGGTGTTCCCGCACACCTCTATAGGCTCATCGACAAAAAATCGATGCAAGTCGTCAAGGTCAAAAAACTGCGGGTATCCCTTTGCTGTTCCGCGATAAGTAACCACCAATTTGTAGTTCTCGCAAGAATCCTCAAAGTCTAAAAGATTGAAAGTTCTGATTGTTGCAAAGAAAAACTTGGCTCGCTTAAGTTCTGTTTTTGCTTCCTTAGAAACTTGGCGGCGCAGTACTTTTGTTTTTACGCGCCTTTTCTCCATATATCTAAAGCTGTAGATGCCAAGCTTATGAAGCATGCGACGAAGATCCGCCTGATAAAGCGCACCAGCTAGGTGGTTTCTTATAAGAGCAGGTTCAGAGCGAGTTTGTTCACAAAGACGTACGTTTTCCACAAAGATTGCCGAGAGATATAACTCCCCTGCAGGTTTGAGTACACGAAACATCTCAGATAAGGCATGTTGCTGATCTTCGATATCGTTAAAAGATGCGTTTACAACGACTACATCTGCAAAAGAGTCATCAAACTGAGTTAGATCCTGGGCCTCATGAAACTCTATATTGGGTTTTTCAAAACCCAATGCTTGGCAGTGTAAATTGATTTTTGACTTGGCTTTTGCAATGTCATCTCTATTGGAGTCAATGCCAATAACGCGACCCTGCTCGCCCACTAGAACCGACATCAAAAACGCATCTCGGCCACTTGAACATCCAATCAAAAGAACAGTGCAACCCTCAACTAAATCTGGGACTGGTGTTGGCAAGCTAGGTTCGCACTCAGTAATTGCTGGATCTAAGTTTTCGTATGCATCACGTATCGGCCTAGGTGCACGTGTCCAAGTAAAGTCAAGCTTGCTTAAGTCTGCTGTTTGCTTGCTGTCGGCTGTTTGTTTGTTATCTGCAGTTTGCTTGTTGTCTGTCGTTTGTTTCTCGTCGAGTGCTTGTTTCTCATCGACTTTTTGTTCCTTATCGCCCACTTGTGTCCCCATAAGCTTTTTGCACCCTATCCTCTACTTGTACCCCATCGGCTGCCTGTGTTTCATCCTTATGCAAATCCGACATCTTTTTCTACATCTCATCTCCTCGCTGGCCTGTCGCTTTGCTTGCGAGCACATAAAAAGCCAGCTGGGCCAAAATCGACCCATGACTCAAAAGCATCAGATCTCACTTTGGCCTTTTTTGACTAGCTGCAATTAGCTGTGATTAGCTGCAATAATTGACCAGCTACTGGCCGTTAACTTCTTCCATCCAAAGCTCTTCGATCAGGTCGTTGTTTTCGCCATTGACCTGCGAGATTGCATAATCATTCATCTCTTCGGGCTCGATTAGACCGTCCGTCCATTCAATAGCGTCATAGGCTTCCTGACCCTCGGCATCCATATTCTCGTAGGTGCTAAATGGGTAGTAACCAACAGCGTTAAACTGAGCTACCTGCATATAAGGCTTCATCAGCTCATTCATTGTTACCAGAGCAGCTGCTTTATTTGCTGCATTTGAAGGAATAGCCATATACCAAAAATCATGGATAACTCCACTAGTGAGGAAGAATGGTCTCGTGGCAGCAGAAATAGTTCCCTGATCCATGTAAGACTGGGGCATCGAGGTTTCGAACATGCAGGCTATTTCACCATCTGCAAAGAGCTGAATAACCTGATCTCCATCAGATGGGAAAGAAGCTCCACCATTCCATAGATAAGGATTGAGACTTCTAAGGTATTCGAGAGCAGGCGATATAAGCTCTCTGAGCTCCTCTTTTTCGAGAGCTTCACTAAAGAGGCGATCCCATACATCAGATCCACAAACACCTGCAATTATGGTGTCTACAAAGTACGTTCCTTTATAGTTGCCGGGTTGGGCATATGTAAACATGCCGGGATACTTTTGCACAAACTCTAGGAAGCTATCCGGATCGGTTGGAAAGTCGGACTGTGGGATAACATCGGTGTTGCCCCAAAAGACATCCCAGACTGCTTGGAAGGGAACCTCGTATCCCTCGGTAGGCACACCGCAGTCTGTTGTTGTATTGGGATCGTCTGGATCGCAATATGCATAGCTTGGAAGATACTCAAGCAGTGGTCCATAAAGATAATCGGCGTTTTTAAGGGATACGAAGTTTTCTCCATTGATCCAAGCTAAATCAACAGATCCGTTATCGGTATTTCCGCCGCCAATTTCTGAAGAAATGAGGTTTACAACATCAACAGTGTTAGATGCAACAGTTAGATTCCAATTGATCCCATAGGGTTCAAGAGCTGTAGGCATATCGGCATTTAACCACTCTGCCATAACTGTACCCGTCATCATATTTACATTGACTGTTTGACCCTGTGCGGCCTGGAGAACAGAATCCCAATCGTTGATATCAAAATCTGTTGAAGCAGATGTCGATCCCGAATCGCTGTCCGAGCCACATCCCGCTATAAGTGAGGCCGATGCTGCCGCAGCACCAAGCGCTCCGGCCAACTTGATAAAACCTCTTCTGCTCAGTGTATTAGCAGAAAGAATACCTGCCTTATTGTTATCCACAAGCTCCTCCTATTGTTTGACTCCTGTTGTTTGACTCCTGTTGTTTAAATGCACATCTGTAAGCAAGAACACGCACACATTAATAAGGATGCGCAGCTATAAGGATGCACGCCCGCAAGCGCGTCCGAGTGCTCCCCTTTACTTAACCTTGCACATATTATCAATTTGCAACTAATAGACAATATCCAATAGTGATGTTTTCCACGGCCTCTAATGTTGCGGTGAGTACAGGAAGCTAGGATCAGAATTTGACAATCAGTGGTAGTCAGTTGGGACTCACTTGAGACTCAGTTGGGACTCAACAAAGTCAATGAAACCACTAAAAACCCTGAAAGCACTGTAGGAAAAGATATGTTTTGGTATGCTGCATGGGACTGTTTATGTAAATAGAAAGTTGGCAGACAATAATGGCAGAAAGCCCAGAAATTGCAGTACTGGTACCCTGTTATAACGAGGCTACTACGATAGCTAAGGTAGTAGATGATTTTCGCCGTGAACTCCCCGAAGCCACAGTTTACGTATATGACAACAATTCTTCGGATGAGACCTCAGCTATAGCCAAAAAACATGGTGCAGTTGTGCGCTTTGAGCCACGACAAGGCAAGGGCAATGTTGTCCGCCAGATGCTACGCGACATAGATGCAGATGCTTACATAATGGTAGATGGCGACGATACCTACCCTGCCGAATCTGCTCGTGACCTATTGGCCCCAATTTTGGAAGACACCGCCGATCACGTGGTAGGTGATAGGCTTTCTAATGGCAGTTATGATTCTTCACTCACCCGTACCTTCCATGGATTTGGCAACAGGTTAGTACGGTGGCTTATCAAAATCCTTTACGGATTTGAGTTCTATGATGTGATGACAGGCTATCGCGCCTTTAGCCGGCGCTTCGCAAAAACCTGGCCTATACTTTCCCCAGGTTTTGAGCTTGAGACCGAACTTTCGATTCATGCAGTTGATAAGCGCTTTCGTACTGTGCAAATACCTATTGAGTATCGTGATCGCCCGGAAGGTTCAGTCTCAAAATTGAAAACCTTCTCTGATGGCTTTAAAGTTCTAGGCATGATCTTTACGCTGTTTAAGGACTATAAGCCCCTTGGTTTTTTTATGCTCCTAGCGTCTATCTTTTTTGTTATTGCCCTTTTGCTTGGTATTCCAGTGATAATGGAATTTGTGGCAACAGGCTTGGTTCCTCGTTTTCCAACTGCTTTTCTCGCGGCTGCCTTTGTTGTTCTTGCAGCACTCATGTCGGTGTGTGGCTTCATCCTAGATACAGTTGTAAAAGGCAACCGACGCGATTGGGAACTTCACGCCATTGATGTGTGGCAAAAAGACAAAAAATAGGACTTGGATTTGGCTCGAGCTCTAGTTCTAGCTCCAGTTCTTGTTCTAGCTCAAGCTTTAGTTCTGGCTCTAGTTCAAGCTCAAGTTCCAGCTCTAGTTCTTGTTCTAGCTCCAGCTCTAGTTCTTCTTCTAGTTCCACGCCCCCAACTGTTTGTCTTAAATTGGCACGCTCGGCACTGTAATTGCTACCAGCTTTGTATCAATGATCAAAGTACTACCGAAGCATAAAAGTAAGAGAAATAGTCTCATATATGTAAAATTTACTTTGTTTTCTAACTGGTCCAACAATTTGTGCTTGAGAAATTACAGGTAGTGATGAATCGATACATAACTCCAAGCCAAAATGACAATCATGATGAAGAGCTAAACAACAAACGTACTCGCAATAGTCGAAATCAAGGATTATCCAACAGGCGGACACAGCAAGAAAACTCCAACAGAAGAGCACAACAGAAAAGACGACAAGCTAGAAACAAGCAAGAAAGCTCTGACAGACGGTCGCAACGAGAAAGCTCTGACAGGCGAACACAGCAAGAAAAACGACCATCTAGGGCTAAGCAGGCAGACAGCCAGAGGAGTCGAAGTCGACAGAGACAAAAATCATCCCCCTATGACACTGGTACCGCCGGCAGAGACGCTATACAGCGCAGATCCAGACCCGATAGAGATATCGAACATCAAAGGCCATCTAAAAATCGCCAACAATATAGCCGCAAAAGCAGATACAACACCGAAAACAGAGCACGAAGACAAACTAGATCCACCTCAACACGTTCGAATAGCTTAGATAGCAGGGCTCTAGAGTACGTCAACTCAAAACACAAGACTTCGCAAACTCAAACTCGAGGGATGCTGGATTTACATTCTGCTTCATTTGTTGAAGTACCAAGTCGCAGACATAAGCCTAAGCGTCGCAGGATGCTATTTACTTTAGTTGCCCTTTTACTTGTTATTGGAATTATTTATCTGATAGCAAATGCAGTTAACAATAACCAACAGGCATCTATGCAGGCCGAAGAGAGCACGGATGTTTCCGATACCGAGCAAGACTCCCAAAGTTCCTCTCAAAGTTCCACGAGCATCACAATTAGCTTCGCAGGTGATTGCACCCTTGGAACTGACATCTACTTTAATCAAAGCACCAGCTTCAATGCGGTCTATGACAGCGTGAATGACCCATCGTACTTTATGGCAAATGTTTATGACATTTTTAGTAACGACGACTACACCGTGGTCAATTTTGAAGGTGTCCTAACCGAATCGGAAAATCGCCAAGATAAGACCTATGCATTCAAGGGCCCAGCAGAGTATGCATCGATACTTACTGCTGGAGATATTGAGGCAGCTTGTCTAGCCAATAATCATTCCCAAGATTATGGAGAAGAAAGCTATAACGACACCATCGAGGCACTCGACGCAGAGGGTATCGCTAGTTTTGGATACGATCGCATAGCCTATGCAGATGTTCAGGGTGTAAAAGTAGCCCTAATTGGAACATATATGCTAAGAGAGGGACTGGCCATTCAAGACGAAATGATCGCTAACATTCAAAGCGCCCGAGATGAAGGTGCCCAGCTCGTTATTGTTTACGCTCACTGGGGAGTTGAGCTAGACACTGTTCCAACTAGCGAACAAGTTGAACTTGCTCATATTGCGGTGGATGCAGGAGCCGATTTAGTTGTAGGTTCTCATCCTCACGTGATACAGGGGTACGAAAAGTACAATGGCCGCTATATCGTCTACAGTCTTGGCAATTTTTGCTTTGGAGGAAACAGTAACCCCACAGATAAAGATTGCATGATCTTTCAACAGACATTTACAATCACTGGCGACGAAGTTGCCACAGATGACGACATAAATGTGAT
>CAZOMM010000020.1:0-2577 GCA_964581165.1 uncultured Coriobacteriaceae bacterium | reverse complement strand
TCCTCATCTGTGACAATATAACCCCACTTGTTAAGCTCAATATCAGCGATCATCTTGGCAAAGGGATTGGCATTAGTACCAATGGCAGAGATCGCTACATCGCAGGGAATCTCCTCGATGGCACCTTCGATGGGCACCGGACGACGGCGGCCGGACTCGTCGGGTTCGCCAAGTTCCATTATTTGAACGCGCACTGCTCCTACAGCACCATCTTCACCAGGTAAAAACTCGAGTGGACCAACAAGTTCGCGCACTTCAACTCCCTCGGCTTTTGCATGATGCAGCTCTGCACGACGAGCTGGCATCTCGGCCTCGGTACGTCGATAGCAAATAATGGCATGTTCAGCACCAAGACGCTTGGCTGTGCGCACAGCATCCATGGCAACATTTCCACCACCAAAAACCACAACGCGTTTACCGTGCTTGGTGGGGGTATCGTATTCGGGGAAGCGATTAGCCTTCATGAGGTTAACGCGCGTGAGATATTCGTTGGCAAAAAAGACATTGGGGAGATTTTCACCCGGAATGTTGAGCAGCTTAGGCAAGCCAGCACCGGTGGCAATGTAGATGGCTTCGTAGCCCATATCAAAAAGCTCGTCAGCGTTTGTGATGCGACCAACAACAGAGTTGTACTCAAACTTAACACCAAGTTCTTCGAGGCCGTCGATCTCGCGTTTAACGACTTCCTTTGGCAGGCGAAACTCAGGAATGCCGTAGACAAGCACGCCACCACCAGTAAAAAACGCTTCGAACACAGTTACATCAAAACCGTTGCGAGCAAGCTCACATGCACAGGTTATGCCCGATGGACCAGATCCAACAACGGCAACCTTCTTGCCGCATTTAGGTGCTCTCTTGGGTGCAGAAGCAAGCTCGGGCTGATCGCCCAAGAAGCGTTCGAGTTGGCCTATAGCTACCGGTTCGCTTTTCTTACCTCGAATGCACTTCTCTTCACATTGGTTTTCTTGAGGGCAAACACGACCACAAATTGCAGGAAGCATTGAATCTTCACGAATGATATCGAGTGCCTCCCCAAATTTTTCCTCGCGAATTTTCCTGATAAATTTTGGAATGTCGATGTTAACGGGGCAACCATCAACACAAAGCGGCTTCTTGCAATCTATACAACGCTCAGCTTCGGCCAATGCCATCTGCTTGGTAAATCCTTTGTCAACCGGACGAAAATCTTTAACGCGCTCGTCTGCTGGCTCCACGCGATCTGGGGTTCGTGGAGACTTCATATCCGGAACGAATCGACCGTTTACTTGTGGCATGCGCACCTCATCTCCTCATAAATCTCGAGAGACTGGCTCTCTTCGGCACGATATGTGGCCTGACGTACACGTAGGTCGTTCCAATTGACCTTGGTGGCATCAAAGTCGGGGCCATCAACGCATGCAAACTTTGTTTGGCCATCGACTTCAACGCGACAGCAACCACACATACCGGTGCCATCGACCATAATGGGGTTAAGCGATGCGATTATCGGCGTACCGTACTTCTCTGCCGTAAGAGCAGAAAACTTCATCATAGGCACAGGCCCTACACAAAAAATGTGATCTACAGCCTTAGCTTCAAGCAATCTTTCAAGCGGAGCAGTAACGACACCCTTTTCGCAGTATGAGCCATCGTCTGTCGTAATGTGAATGTGGTCGTCATCTAGAATTGAGCGAAATTGATCCTCGAGCAGAAGCAGGTCTTTGGTGCGAGCACCCATGATGGCATGTACCTCGTGGCCAGTGTCTTTAAGCTGACGCGTGACAGGAAAAGCTATAGCTAGACCCACGCCTCCACCTATGACGCACCACGTACCATCTTTCATCTCTGTGGGATGCCCCAAGGGGCCAGTGACATTTTGAATCACGTCCCCAGCCTCGTAGGTAGATAGCATTTCTGTGGTTTTGCCAACTACCATAAAGATGAACTCGAACCAACCCTCATCTGCGTTCCAATCTGCGAAGGTAAAAGGCACACGCTCACCGGTTTCGTTAGCGCGAACCATCAAAAATTGACCAGCTTGTGCATGCTTGGCAATTTTGGGGCCTTCGACACGAAACTTAAACACTTTCTCAGAGAACTGTGTCTTTTCGAGGATTTTGTACATCTATTGCGCTCCTCTCTTGAAGACTTCATGCTTGCGTCACATTACTTCTTTCAGTTATGCAACAGTCGTCATTGTACTGCAGAGACTAAACTTGACATGCAATACCTCTTGTTTATGGTGAAACTTCTCAAACCAACCCTCATAGCTTCAATGATTTTTATTATGAGAAGATGAAGCAGCGGAGATTGCTGTTCAGACCGCAAAGGAACACCAGCAGAAAACGCATACCAAAATGGAGGTAATACTCAATGTTTTCAAAGATGAGGATTACAAAATCTACCGCAGACTCCTCGGGACAGATTGAACAGCTAAAGAAGGAGCTGGCACAAACGGATGCGGTGGTGATTGGGGCTGGAGCAGGTCTTTCGACATAAATTTGTGGAGGATGAGGGGTGGCATAAAGCGGCAGAGCGATATCAGCTTTTTCTCCACAGACACCAGAATATGCGTATCTTGTTTCTGGAACTTGGCGT
>CAZOMM010000019.1:0-30032 GCA_964581165.1 uncultured Coriobacteriaceae bacterium | reverse complement strand
CCAACATATAAAAGACATCCACTAACACACTAAAAGCAATAAACCTAACAACAAGGCCGGCATCTAAACTCAGGGTTCAAGTTTGGGTGTCGGCCCTTACTTATAATGTCGGCCTATTCATTAGAGAGAGCTTCTCAATTGCATCTTCCCGAAAATGTAGGGGTTCAACTCGAATATGAGTCTACCGTTGAATTTACGATGAATCCCGATTGGGGAATTAATGTAGCGAAAATCCTACTCGAAGAGATGCAGTTGGCTCAGGAACAGTACGGACTCAAATCTTCTCTGCGAATGACAGTTAATGACAATCGTGAGTTTGAGCGTCCGCCTCTGATGCGCTCGGGTAAAAATTGGGACGACATGGATTCCTCTGGAATGCCCGAGACTTGCGAGGATCGCATGAGGGTAGTAGACGATCTGTATGCCAGGCTAAGTGCTGCAGGAGTGCGGGGGAAAGTTATGGGCATCTAGTCTTACCGTCAATATCTGAACAATTGCACATATGTTTGTGATTATTTATTGACAACCTATACCCCTATAGGTATCTTCTCAAGCCAAGCGATGTTTTACATCGCACTGCCGCCTTCGTGGTCTGTCGAGAACAGAAGAGATGTTCGACAGACCACGTTGTTATCAAGGCTTTTATTTAAAGAGCAGATTGAGTTGCTGGGGGTAGTATCATGCTTGAAAAAATTGAGAGTTTTCTCGAGTGGGGAGGCACCAAAAAGGATGTAGTTTTTCTCGTCATTTCGGGCATTGCCCTGTTGATGAGTATTTTTAATTGGTTTCAATTACCAATTGATCCTGCTTGGGTAGCAATCATCCTTTGCGGTTTGCCAATAGTTATCGAGGCCATCATTGGCTTAGTTACGCGTTTTGACATTAAGGCCGATGTATTGGTTTCTATAGCGCTGGTTGCCTCGGTGGCTATTGGTGAGGACTTTGCAGCCGGAGAGGTTGCATTCATTATGCAAATCGGAGCCCTTCTCGAAGAACTCACAGTTGCAAAGGCTCGAGCTGGTATCGAAAAACTCGTTCATCTCACACCTAGAACAGCCCGTATTGTAGATGGAGATTCCGAAAGAGTTGTTCCTGCAGAAGAAGTTGCAGTTGGTGATATCTTGCGAGTCAATCCAGGAGAGACAATCCCTGTTGATGGTGTTCTTATCTCAGGATCAACCCTTGTAAGCCAAGCTGCTATGACTGGTGAGTCAATGCCTGTTTCTAAAGAACAGGGAGATGAGCTTATGTCTGGAACCATTAATCAGTTTGGTTCCTTTGATATGGAGGCCACCAAGGTTGGGGAGGATAGCTCAATACAACGAATGATTCGCCTTGTCCAATCTGCTGATGCTGGTAAGGCTAGGATTGTAGGCATTGCCGACAGATGGGCCACATGGATTGTTGCCGCTGCTTTACTATCTGCTGGTCTAACCTGGCTAATTTCTGGTGAGATTATCAGGGCCGTTACGATCTTGGTTGTTTTTTGTCCCTGTGCCTTGGTGCTTGCAACTCCAACTGCCATTATGGCTGCGATTGGAAACTCTACAAAGCATGGATTTTTGGTTAGCGAAGGAGATGCATTAGAGCGCCTAGCCAAAGTTTCTGTGGTGGCTTTTGATAAGACCGGAACGCTGACCTATGGTGATCCTGTTGTAGATATGGTTGTGTCACTAAATGAGAAATTTAGTTCAGATGAGGTTTTGGCCTTGGCTGCTGGTGCCGAGCGCAGATCTGAGCATCCCTTGGGTAAAGCCATTGTTTCTAGCTATTGGTCACGTAAACAAGAAAATCAAACTGACTTTCCCGAGATGGTAGTGGCCGATGAGTTTGAGATGACACCCGGAAAGGGAATAGTGGCAAACTGCGGAGGTAGGCGAGTGCTGGCAGGAAATGCCGCTTTGCTTCAATCAGAGGGAATAGAGCCTTCTCAGGAGGCTCACGATATAGCTTCGTCTCGTATAGAAGAAGGAGCAACTGTGGTTTTGCTTGCCGTGGATGGTGAACTTGCAGGACTTTTATCACTTTCAGATCAGATAAGACCACAGGCTCAAAGCACCATTCAGTGCATCAAAGAAGTTGCAGTTACTCCGGTTTTGCTTACGGGAGATAACGAGAAATCGGCAGCAAATATTGCAGGAAATATTGGAATAAGCGAGGTTCACGCAAGATGTTTGCCCGAGGACAAAATGAAATTTGTTTCGGAGTCGGAGAATGCGGGCAATAAGGTCTGCATGATAGGTGATGGAATAAACGACGCACCATCTCTTAAGGCTTCTCACGTTGGCATTGCCATGGGTAGCGTGGGAAGTGATATCGCAGTTGAGGCGGCAGATATTGTTCTTGTGGATGATGAGATCTCGGAACTTCCGCATTTGCTTAGATTGTCCAAGCGGATGATGAAAACCATCCATCTCAATATGTCCTTTTCTTTAATCCTGAACTTTTTGGCGATAATCTTGGCAATGCTGGGGATCTTAGGACCTGTTATGGGTGCCTTGGTTCACAATGCAGGTTCTGTTGTTGTGATTGCAAATTCTGCTTTGCTGCTCAGCTGGAAGACCAAAGGCCTTCGTAAAGCCAATTAGACATTTCAGCTATGTTGAACTCCATCGACATAGAGCTAAGAAGTCCAGCTAGAAGTAGTCAACAACGGTAGGTTTTCAACAAAGGGTGCACAGAATGTTAATTAAATATTTGAGCCCTCCAGGCGCTTGGACTCATTCCAGTTTCAGATTTAAACATCGCGTTAAAGCTGCTTTGTCTGGGATATCCGAGCTCTCTAGCGATTTCGGATACTCCCAAAGATTTTGCCGCAAGCATATCTTTTGCGCGATTCACCTTTAGATGTCTTGTGTATTCTCCAATACCTTTGCCGGTCTCTTCCTTAAAGGCGCTGCATAGGCGATTGCGGCTTACATAGAGTTCTCGAGCCAAGTCATCGATAGTTATTTTTTCAGACAGGCGCGTTTGTATAATTCCTTCAACCCTAGCAACAAGATCTCTTTGAGAGCGTGTGTTCCGTGCTCGCTCAGCTTCGCGCTTGCCAGCTGCAGCTTCGGCAACCATTGCAAGCAATTCTATGGCTTTAGCTCTTATTCTCAATCTGCCGCCTGGCGCATGTTGGTTGATATTAGAAATCTCTCTGAGTACCAGACGCATCATATGTATCTGCTCATCAGTTCCAATTTTTCTGAGGTCATCACAGAACTGTTCGTAATTTCCAGGATACAAGTCTCCAATTTCGCGTAATGCTCCAGGCAATATCATTACGCAGCAAGAGTCGTAAGATTCGCCAGCTTCTATATCAAAGGAAATTGTGCACTTGTTCATCGAAAAGCCAAGGATGTTCTCTACGGGCTGCGCTTGTTTTATCTCGAACTCGGGGATGGAGCGCGTACACGCTTCTGACATTGAACAAACACAGGCGTAGTCACCCGGAAATTCATATAGCTCGATATTTTGATTCATCACCAGTTTGTGCATTGAGATAAAACAATCTCGGGCTACGGGTACGATTCTTAGCACTCCAGAACCCCAGGGTTTGTCTAGCACTCCTGTAAAACCTGTAGGATCATCAAGCTCGGTAATGCCCAGCTGTTCAGTTTGAGGCATAAAGAAAACTCTCATATTTTTGGGGATATCCGAAAGCATCTCCTAGCACAGCCTTTCAGCGCGGTCTTTCGATATCGTGCGCAGTAGTTTTGTAATCGTATCAACTGAGTCCAACCTAGAACTTTTAGCTGCCTCCTATATTAAGTTAAATAAGGCAAACTTACTGTTTTATATCTGTTAGCTGCCTTGTCTATCTGCGGTGGTTTCTAGATATGAAGCAGTTGTCTGGATGCTTTCAGATTGTTCGGTGCAGATGCTTGTGCGATCAGTCTGGAATCAATCACGATCGGAGGTGGTAGATGTCTTTGGGTGCTAGCGAGTCTAGGCAGGATTCGCAAAAAATGGATGCCAACAATCGGGCTATGCATCAAGCTTCGCAAGATTTTGGCAAGCAAGGTTTTGCTAAAGACGAGCAGGCTAGGCAACTTAGGCATGCCGAAGTCAAAGACGAGCAGAGCAAAGCCGATGTCAAGCAGGCCGAATCCAAAACCAAGCAGGCCGAGGCCAAAACCAAGCAGCCTAAAACCAAAAACAACATCCTTAGGCTCTTAGAATTTGCTGGAAAGCGAAAAGCACTCACCTATCTAGGTTGTGTTTTCTCAGCTATTTCGATGTTACTGAGCTTTGGCCCATATATTTGCATTTGGATGGTTGCTCGCAACATGGTTGCCGTAGCACCAAATTGGAGTGAGGCTACGGGTATCGAGATTTATGGCTGGGCAGCTTTTGCCTTTGCCCTTGTTAGCATTTTGATGTATTTTGCAGCGCTAATGTGCACACATATTGCTGCCTTTAGAACCGCCAGCAATATTCGCAAGCACTGCTCTCATCATCTAGCCCATTCGGCGCTTGGCTACTTTGATTCCAATGCATCGGGCTCTTTGCGCAGAGTCATCGATGGCTGCGCTGCAGCAACCGAAGGCTTATTGGCCCATAAACTGCCAGATACTGTTGGCTCGATAGCAATGTTTATTGGCATGCTAGTTCTTCTGTTTTTCTTTGATTGGCGCATGGGTCTGGCTTGCTTTGTTGCCGCTGTACTTTCGTTTTGTTGCATTTTTGCAATGATGGGAGGAAGCGGAAGAGGCTTTATGGAAAGGTATCAAAAGGCCTTAGTAGATATGTCCAAAACTGGCACCGAGTATGTGCGAGGTATTCCGGTAGTCAAGATTTTTCAGCAGACTGTATATTCATTTAAGGCCTTCCTTGACGCTATTCAAGAATACTCGGACATGGCTGAGGGTTATGCGGTTAAAAACTGTCGTTTACCTCAGGTACTGCAGCTCAGCATAGTAAATGGTTTGATAGTCTTTCTTGTTCCAACGGTGCTTGTCCTCGCACCTACAGCAAGCGACTTTAGCTCCTTTTTGGTGAACTTTATTTTCTATGCAATCTTTTCGGCTGTAATTCCAACTGCTATGACAAGGCTAATGTTTGTGGCTGAGGACATCATGATTTCGGCCGATGCTGTTAAGCGTATAGACAGTGTTCTGTCCGCGCCCGTGATTCAATCACCAACAAATCCAGCAACACCTAAAAACAAGTCCATAACTTTTGATCGTGTGAGCTTTTCATATCCCGATGCCGATAGAAAGGCCCTAGATGATGTCAGCTTTGAAGTGGCTTGTGAGTCCACAGTTGCTTTGGTTGGACCCAGCGGTGGGGGAAAGACCACAGCAGCAAGTATGGTTCCTAGGTTTTGGGACACTCAATCGGGCAGGGTCTTGATTGGCGATGTGGATGTACGCGATATGGACACGCATGCCCTGATGGATCATGTTGCTTTTGTCTTTCAGAACAGCAAGCTTTTTCAGCGGTCAATTCTCGAAAATGTGAGGCTTGCTCGTCCTGAGGCTACGCGAGATCAGGTACTTGCTGCATTATCGGCTGCGCAGTGCGATGACATTCTTGCCAAGTTTCCTGATGGTGCAGATACAGTGATTGGATCTGAGGGAACTTATCTTTCGGGTGGAGAACAGCAGCGCATAGCACTGGCTAGGGCAATTCTCAAGGATGCTCCCATAGTTGTTCTTGACGAGGCAACAGCATTTGCCGATCCAGAAAACGAAGTTTTGATCCAAAAGGCTCTTGCTCAGCTAGCAGAGGGAAAGACCGTACTCATGATTGCGCACAGGTTGTCTTCTGTAGTTTCGGCCGACAAAATCGTTGTTCTCGATGCAGGCAAGGTAGCAGAGCAGGGAACTCACGCTGAGCTTGTAGCTGCAGGTGGGCTTTATTCCAGAATGTGGGCCGACTATCAAACTGCAGTTTCTTGGAAGATAGGGAGGTGAGGCAAGTGATCAAAGAAAAGTATTCGATGTCCGATGAGGGTGTCCGAAATGTTCGCATTGGTACCGTCTGGACCATCATTACCAACTTAGTAGTTATGTCGGGAATGACAATTTTGTTCATGCTTGCCTACGACTTGGTAAACCATTTGGTGTTGGGCAGCCCTCTTTCAAATCCAATACCATTCGTGATTGCTCTGGTGGTCTTTTTTGTACTGATGTTTATTGCTCATTGGTTCCAGTACACATATAGCTATGGCGTTGTTTATCGCGAGAGCAAAAAGCTGCGAATCGCGCTTGCTGAGCGTCTTCGCAAGCTGCCTCTCTCCTTTTTTGGGCGCAGAGATGTGGCAGACCTCACCGAGACAATCATGACCGATGCTCAAACAATCGAGCATGTCTACTCTCATGTTCTCCCATATATGTATGGCTCGCTTATCTCCACAGGAATTGTGGGGGTCTGTCTGCTGATCTTTGATTGGAGGATGGCATTAGCGAGTCTATGGAGTGTTCCTGTGGCTTTTGTAGTCCTGTTTGCTTCACGTAGAGTTACTCGTCCTATGCAGGAGGCCACCCGTGCAGATAGGGTGTCTCTGACAAACTCAGTACAAGAGCTTTTGGAATGCATTCGTGAGATTAGGGCTACAAACCAAGAAGAATCCTATCTAAAAGATCTCGATGCCAAGGTAGATCAATTTGAGAAAAAGAACATAAAGTCTGAGCTTGTTGGTGGGATCTTTGTGCAGGCAGCTCAGGTGATACTGCGTTTTGGAATTGCAAGCTGTGTTTTAGTTGGTGCCACTCTGATTTTGTCTGGGCAGATTGACTTTATGACCATGTTTTGCTTTTTGTTAGTGGTTTCTCGTGTCTATGCTCCATTCGATCAGGTTTTGATGTTGATCTTTGAACTGTTTGCTTCTCATGTGGCTTCTAAAAGAATGGACGACTTTTACAACGAGCCACTGGCTACAGGTAGCGAAAACTTTGAGCCCAAAGGCCATGACATCGTCTTTAAAAACGTGAGTTTTTCTTACGAAGAAAGCGGGCCGCTTGTACTCGATGGGGTGAGCTTTACTGCCAAAGAAGGCGAGGTTACAGCACTTGTTGGGCCTAGTGGTGGAGGAAAGTCAACCTGTGCCAAATTGGCTGCACGCTTTTGGGATCCGCAGGGTGGAAGCATCTTTCTTGGTGGGGTGGATATCTCCACAGTAGATCCCGAGACGCTGTTTTCGGATTATTCTGTGGTCTTTCAGGATGTTGTGCTCTTTGATGACACAGTTATGGAAAACATCAGGCTGGGTCGTCGCGATGCAAGCGATGAGGATGTGCTTGCAGCTGCAAAGGCGGCCAACTGTGATGAGTTTGTAAATCAAATGCCTCAAGGTTATTCGACTGTGATTGGCGAAAATGGTGCCAAGTTATCTGGGGGTGAGCGTCAGCGCATATCTATTGCTAGGGCACTCCTTAAGGATACTCCTGTGGTTTTGCTGGATGAGGCTACAGCATCGCTCGATGTTGAGAATGAGACTAGGGTTCAGCAGGCTCTCACTAGGCTTTTGGCGGGTAAGACCGTGCTTGTGATTGCTCATCGTATGCGTACTGTTGCCAATGCCGACAAAATTGTAGTTTTGTCTGAAGGCAAGGTGGCAGAAAGCGGATCTCCAAAGGAGCTCATGCAGAGCAATGGAGTTTTTGCAAAAATGGTAGAACTTCAAAGCCAGTCTTCTGCTTGGTCTTTGTAGAGCCTGGGCGTTTACCAGCATTCATTGAGTCTAGGTGTTTGCCGACACCCACTCATTGAGTCTAGGTGTTTACCGGAACTCATTTAAGCATTCGGCAGCATTCATTAAGCGTTTAGCGGCATTCATTATTTGGTCAGACTTGTTCATTCTTCAAAGCTTGAAACAATCCGCTGTTTTGAATAGTGTGTAGGCATTATTTCAAGGCTTCAGATTCATGAATTGAGGGATGGGGATGTTCTGTAGATTTTGTGGAAAGCAATTGCCAGAT
Organism: uncultured Coriobacteriaceae bacterium; assembly: GCA_964581165.1. Taxonomy (GTDB): domain Bacteria; phylum Actinomycetota; class Coriobacteriia; order Coriobacteriales; family CADBOM01; genus CAZPAN01. The sequence goes on along the minus strand of CAZOMM010000019.1, from coordinate 22,119 downwards.
AACGCTCAGTTTTGCGGATATTGTGGCAAGAATCTAAGAGATGTTTCGTCTGGTAATGCTGCCGTACCGCAGCAAACCGTGTCTCCGAGTGTTTATAACGCAGGCAATAGTTTTGATACCAATAGCGTGCCCCAAGCCCAAGCCCAGCCCTACGCAGCTGCTGGTTCATATGCCGGTGGAGCTGTTGTTCAAGCAAAGAAAAATGCAGGCTACAAAAGAATTGCAATTATTGCGCTCGCAGCAGTGCTTGTTGTTGTAGCAATCCTGCTAGCAAGCGGACTGCTTGGCGGATCCGCTGGTATGTCAAATAGTACACAGGTTGCTGCTAGGGTGACTAATGCCTATCAGCGCTTATTTGATGATGGCTTTAGTCAATCGTCGCTTACAAATGTTGTAAGCGAGATTGCCAACTGCATGCCTCAAGAAGCTATAGAAGCTTTGATGGAAGAAAGCAACGCGACATCCCAAGAAGATTTGATGGATGAACTTTTTGACACCTTGGATATCTCTGGGATGTCGTCGTCTTTCTCCGAACTTATGGATAGCGTTTCGGTTTCGTTTGAGATATATCCTGGAGATTATCTTGATAGTGATGACATAGCCTTAATTAATACCCAGATGACTTATCTAGGGATCGATCTAACAGTTTCGGCAGCACAGGAACTAGAAGCGGCAGTTTCTTTGCGTGTTTTAGAAGATTCTTTGTATGGTAGTGCTGGGGATACATACAACCAGGACGTTGGTTACATAGGGCTAATTGCGATCCAGGTAGATGGAAGCTGGTATCTTTGGGTGGATCCCTCTGCGTTATAGGAAGCAGAAGAGGTTACAGATGTTTTGCACACAGTGTGGTTCGCATATAGAAGATGAAATGGCTTTCTGTACGCAGTGTGGAACTCCCGTTGGTAATTCGTCTACGAACATCCCAAATGTTGCAGTGGGCAGTGAGTGGGACAGCGCGTTTACTTACAACCCGCATACAGCATTTGAAATGCGTGAAGCCGGCGTTTTTCCTCACGGTGGTGCATCTGCTGATGGGCCTGACGCAACAGTGGATATGGGGGCAGCCGCTGGTGTAGCTGGTGGTGCCGCTGCTGGTGTCGGCGCAACTGCTGGTGGCGCAGCCGCTGGTAGCGCCGGTGGATCATGGGTGTCTGCAAACGAAATGCCATCGGCTGGCAGTAATTACGCAAGCGACGCATATGACAGCAGGCCCAAGAAAAAGAAGGGCAAAGCTAAGATAGTCCTTCTGATTGCGATAATCGTGCTTGTATTAGGAGCGGGAGGAACAGCTGCCTTCCTGTTTTTGTGGAACACTCCGAGTGCATCTGCGGTCTATTACTCCTCTGATGAAACCATATCCATATCTCCAGATGCTGTTATCGTTGCACACGACCTGTCTGGTGAGCCTTTAGACAACTATACGGTTACCATTTCTCCAGAAGATGTCGAAGAAGAACTGTCTTGGGATAGTGCCTCGTTGAGTGTTAGTGGAACTGCTGGATTTAGGATGTCGGATTTCCAGGAGCTGCCAGAAGGAATCTACTCCATGACGATAGAGCAAGATGGACAGACTTACTATCCTCCCGATTTTGATGTAGATCCATCAGGCCCCACTGATTCCATCCAATTACAGCCCAATCCCGATGATCCCACTTCGGCTACTACTGCTCCAGATCCTGAATATTCATATGACTATGTGACTACAAGTGTCACCATTGTTCCGCCATCGGATAGTGGAAATTCAACTGTAGAAGAAGAGTGGAAATATCCTCAGTTCTCCAGCACCTCTGATGATGACAGTCTTGTGGCTATCAACTCTGCGATAAAAGATTATTTCGAAGAGAAACTAGAGGCAACCAAGAATTGGACCTACGACAGCTCATATGCTCAGTGCCTAGATCTGAAAATGACAGTTACATACATGGAAGATTCATACGTAAGCATACGGGCAGAAAGATACTACACATATTGGGGAGCTCATGGGAGTTCAGCAATCGATGCAATGACCTACGATCTTTCTACGGGGCAAGAAGTAGATCCTTGGACGATCTTGGGTATGACACAAACAGAGGCTCAACAAGCTGCCGAAAGCGCAACATTGCAATACCTATCTGTAAATCCAAGCGATACTATTTCGGATTCTGATTACGAAGATGCCATTGATGATCTTGTACTTGAGCCTCAACGTTATTACCTTGGCGAAGAGGGGCTAATAATTACCTATTATCCCTATGAGTTAGGTTCTTTTGGATTTGGAGCTCGAGACATTGTTGTTGCTGCTTTTAATAATGATTCCATAGTAGGCAGCGATGTCTATAACAAGTATTGTGAGATTTATTAGGCCTATAGAAACTAGGTTTAGGACGTATTGAGTCGTATTGAGTATTACTGGATAACAGGTTTCCTGAATAAGAGGCATGTTTTTGTAGCGGAATAGTTGGACTGCAGTTGAGCTAAGGAGTTGCAATGGCAGGTTTTTGTACACAGTGCGGCACCGAGCTGTTTGATGGACAATCGTTTTGCACTCAATGTGGTACCCCTAGGAGAGATTTTAATTCGTTTGCTGTGAACGATCAGACTGTGGAGTTTCAAGCTGCTAACGATGATACCCAGGCAATGGACTTCCAAGCTGTCAGTAACGACCCACAAACAAGGGAGTTCCAGTTTTCAAACAACGGTTTTCAAGCAGCGGAATCCCAATTTGCTAACACTAATAACAACTATGCTCAGACAGTGGAATTCCAATCAGTTAACAGCAATGAGCAGACAATGGAATTTCAAACCGCATACTCTCCTTCAAATGATTTTGAACCTGTCCAGAATATCGAGAATAAGAAGTCATTTTGGAATCGCTTTAAGAATCCACGAAGGGTGCAGATTGGCATAATTGCTGCCTGTGGAGTTGTAGTGGTCTGCTGCATAGCGGTTGGTGTTTTGCTGCTTTCTCGGGGTGGAACCACTACTGTGGCAGATGCAATTTTCTACGGTTCGGACGAGGCTGTGGCAGTACGTCCCGATACGCAAATCATCTTGTATGGCGAAAACGGCAACCTTATGGAGGATGCCGAGCTTATATTGATGGATGAGAATGGTGAGATTTCTACCTTGTCTGTCCAAAATGGCAGATTTTCGTTTGAAGATCAAAAGATATCTTCTGGTACATATACAGGTGTAGTACAGAATTCAGATTCAGGTGCTATTTACAACTTGCCCGAGATAGTTATTGATTCCAGTATCGATTCTAGCTCCGACTCCAACTCCACTGGCGAAACCGGCGAGGCCGGCGCAACTGGCGAAACTGATGAAACTGATGACAGCACAGTAAATGAGGTTTCTCTGGCCCCTAGCTCTGAAAATGACACTGTAGATGACAGACAGGCCGCTTGGCTCTCCTACTACCACAAGATCGAAGAGCTCACCGACACCTATGGCCAAAGCACCACTGTTGCCGATGAAATTTACGGCAATCGTCTTGAAGGTCTTTGTTTAGTGCGCCTATACGATTTCAATGACGATGGAATCGAAGAGTTGGTTACCACATATTACGATTCGTCTCAAACTAATTCAGAAACAATAAATGATTATCCCGAGGGTTCGTACATCACCAAGGTCTGGTCTTATGACAGCGATACCAAGAGCTTGGTGGAGCAGTTTGAGGGGCTTGCTTCGTACACAAATGGTGGAATGCTGTTTGTTGAGTTTACAGCGGATGAAGCTGGGCAGGTTTATCTCAAAAACACTCTTGTGGAATATACATTTACAGATAACGACGCAGAAGGCGAAGATGCAACAAGCGATGGCATAGCAGAAGATGGCGAGACAAGCGATGACGCATCAGAAGATAGTGCGGCAGATAATAGCGCGACAGAAGACAGCACAGCGAACAATGGCGAGGCAAACGATTCTGTGGACAGTGATGCAGCAGACGGTTCGGCAACCAATGATAATTCTGCAGACAATGTAGATGATGATGCTGTGGCAGACAGCGCGGCAGACAGTGCAGCAGATGATGCAGAAGCAGAGGACACTGCGACAGATACTGCCGCTACAGAGAGTGACTCAACAGATAGCGATATCAATACGTCTAACGACTACACCATAAGCGAGACCATTCAGTACTTTGGAGCAGATACCAATGGCGATCTTGGCGTTGTAGCAGAATTTAGTAGCCTGTATGACTCCATCAGTGGTTCCTCAAAATACTGGAACGGTGATACAGAGATTGACTCCGATGAGTATTTTGACGGAAACGAATCCTATACCTCATACACAGCAAACTATGCGCTATGCGACGGGGACGACACGGGAGAATTTGGCTTCATGCAAGATACAGTGGAGATGACTACCGAAGTTCTCACTCAGATTGAGCAGGGAGCGATATGCAATGATTTCCCAGAAGAAATTGAATCTTTAGTACCCGATGCAGAATCCGATAATGACTCTGCAACAGATTCTGCTTCTCTCGATCTTTCAAATGCGGATGACTATCTTGCAGTCAATATATTCCTAAGCAATTTCTCTGAGCTAAACATGGGCGAATTGTCTTCGGATTCGGACATTGAAGAGCTTGTTCGTTTTGCGATTTTTCATTGTGGTCTTAATAGCGCCTCCGATTGGGAATCTAAGGAGGATGCTTCAGAGTACTCGGATGTTGGAAATGGTATTTGTAATATTCGTATAAGTTCTGCGCGTGTAGACGAGATAATACAAAGATATTTCGGATTCACATTGGATTACTCTGAGCTAAGCGATTCAGAATCGTTTTTCTATCAGGATGACTATATTTACTTTGTATCTACAAACGGCATATTACCTGCAGGCGTTGCCCTTGCTTATGACTTAGAGAGTTTGGGCAACAACAGATTTGAAATCGACTTTAACATCTATTCCAGCGGAGATATGTATGATGTGAGTGATCAGAGCCTTTACTCGAGCACTCCAGATGAGTTGATGCAGATTTTTGGAGTCGATGCCCCTTATGGAACTGGAACTGCAACGGTGCAGCTAGTTGAGGACTCTGGGACAGAAAGATTGATTCTCATTTCTTATGAGTGGTCTCGCGATTGATAGCTTTTAACTTTCATCAAAGGGTGCGCAGAATGCCGATGCTGGCGAGTTCCGCAGCGAGCAAAAACAATTAGAAAATCTTTCTAAAACTAAGCTCAGACAAATACAGGTGTGTTTTGTAGAACAAAAAACGCGAGCGAGGACTGCCCGAGTCCAGCGCGGCTTCTGCGCGCCCATCCTATGATTATGCCAGCGGTGGTTCAACCCAGAGAAGATCGGCACAGAAAAGAAAATCAGCGGAGGAAAAATCAAAAGAGCCGAATGCAAATGCAGACGGCTCGTTATTTTTTGGTAGCCCGTACGAGATTCGAACTCGTGATCTCCGCCTTGAGAGGGCGGTGTCCTAAACCGCTAGACGAACGGGCCATATGTTCTTGCGTCGGCTTTGTCAATGGCTGGGGTGGAAGGAGTCGAACCCTCACTGACGGAACCAGAATCCGCTGTCCTGCCATTAGACGACACCCCAGTGCTTTTTTAAGAGCATCGAGCACCCGGTGCCCGCAAACGCAAGACCAGATAGTACAGGCTAGCTTGAATGTTTGCAAGTAAGCTAAGTTGAGAAAATCTTGAGCTACGGTAAGCGGCAAAAGGACATAAAATTCATATCGTCGCTAGGTTCTTTATGTGTCGCTAGAGTTTTTAAACGATACTAGTGCTTTTATGTGTCGCTAAGCCTTTTGCGTGTTGCCAAAGCTTTTAAACGATACCAATGCTTTTATGTGTCGCCAGACTTTTACGCATCGCCAAAGCTTTTGATCGATGTCAAAACTTTTGAGCGACTACTGCAACTTTGAAATGGGGGAGAAAATGCAGGCAAGAAAACAGATCGGATCTTACAGCCTGTTTTTTGTTACATCAATTTTGATAGCTGCCATCTTGATGCTGCTAGGGCTTTCGGCCTGTACTCAAGATGCTAGCGAGACTAATGCCGAAAGCAAAATTGTTACCGATGCCTATGGTAGAGAGGTCGAAGTTCCAAGCGATGTACAAAGCATTGCAACTGTTGGTAGTGGAGCTCGTTTTGTTGTTTATGCGGGTGGTCAAGATAAGCTAATCGCTGTTACAGATATGGAAACTGAACCTTCTACTACGCGTCCGTATTCTGTAGCTTATAGCGACTTGTTTGCGGATCTACCTTCTACAAGCAATGGTAATCATGCTTTGGACACCAATGTAAATAGTGAGCTTCTTTTGGAGCTTGATCCTGATGTGATCATCTCTAGTAGAAGTTCAGAGGAATGCGATGAGCTTCAGGCAGCTATTGGAATACCGGTAATTGGAATCTACTACGATACTTCCATATTCGATGAGAATGTCTATAATTCGCTCACTGCTGTTGGGCAGGCCATAGGCACCGAGGAACATGTTCAAGAAGTTATAGCTAAGATGCAGGAGTGGGAAGCAGATCTTAAAACTCGTACAGAGAATATTTCTGATGAGGATAAGCCTACTTGCTATTTTGGAGCTATAAACTACAGAGGTGCTAAATCATTTAGTGGAACTTACGCTAACTACGAGCCAGCTGAGGTTGTAAATGCTATCAATGTGGCAGACGAGACTGGTCAAAGTGGGTCTATAGATATTGACCTCGAACAATTGGGCGTTTGGGATCCGGATTACATCTTTTTAAACACCGCCAATCTCTCTTTGATGGCTGCAGATTATCAATCTAGTCAGGGCTTCTTTGACAGCCTTTCGGCGTTTAAGAATGGCAATTTATATTCCCAACCAGCTGTGATCTTTAACGGGACGAATGTTGAGATGGGAATTTGCAATGCGTATTTCATAGGTTCAACAATCTATCCAGATGCATTTGCAGATCTTGATATTCAACAAGTCTATTCAGATATTTTCTCAACGATGCTAGGTGTGGATTACTATCCAACCCTTCAATCGCAAGGACTCGACTTTGTAAAGCTGGATATTTCAGTGTTTAGTGAGCAGACTACAGACTAGGTAAATCAGGCCATGAAACCACCTGTGATCCCGTATCGCAAAAAGTCTCGTAGCCACTTAACATCTGCGGAAGACCAGGCCGCTAAAGAATTATCCTTGGCATCTATGCACAGCTCTACTACCGAGGCTTACGTGGCATATATAGCTCGCAAAAGAGCAGTCGTTGTAGCTACCTTTGTTCTTCTTGTGCTTGTTGCAGTTCTTTCGGCCTCTATTGGGGCAAGTGACATGTCTTTTACTGAGCTGATTGCGGCTGTTTTTGGTTTTGGTAATTCTCAGGATATGATTGTTGTTTGGAATCTTAGGATGCCAAGGGTTTTAACAGCAATGATTGGCGGACTTGCATTGGCTGTTGCGGGATGTGCCTTTCAGGCAACTCTTCGAAACCCTCTTGCTTCTGCTAGCACTCTAGGCGTAGCTCAAGGCGCTGCAATGGGGGCCTCTATTGCAATCATCCTTATGGGAGGCAGCGCTGGAACTGCTGCATCTGCCGGAACCATTAGTACCAATCCCTACATCACCGCTCTTCTTGCCTATATAGGTGCCATGACCTCGACGCTAGTGATTCTAGGTTTGTTTAAGCTGCGTGATATGAGTCCCGAGGCAATAGTGTTAGCAGGTGTTGCTCTTTCGGCTCTATTTACCGGAATTACCACTATCATTCAGTATTTTGCTGACGACTCACAGGTAGCAGCTGTTGTGTTTTGGACCTTTGGAGATCTTGGTAGGGCTAATTATCAGCAAATTGCAATCATGGGCGTTGTCACTTTACTTTGTGTAATCTACTTTTTCTTCAATCGCTGGAATCTCAATGCTGTTGAAACTGGAGAAGTTTCGGCTCAGGGTCTCGGCGTAAATGTAAGACTTCAACGAGCTATTGGAATGTTGCTTGCTTCTGCTTCGGCCTCATGTGTTATTGCATTTTGTGGAACTATTAACTTTGTGGGGCTTGTAGCTCCGCATATAATGCGTCGCCTAGTTGGAAGCGATTACCGCTTTTTACTCCCGGCCTCTGCATTTGCAGGTGCAGTTCTGCTTTTACTTGGAGACATCGTAGCTCGTGTTGCAATACCTCCACTGATCTTGCCAATTAGCGCCATAACCTCATTTATTGGTGCTCCTATGTTTGTCTATCTGCTTTTTAAGGGAGTGCGCAGATAGATGATCATAGCCACTGGTGTTAAGTATTCATATGTAGAGGACTCTCCGGTTTTAAAAGGGATAGATCTGCAGATTTTGCCAGGGTCTTTTTTAGCAATTTTGGGAATAAATGGTTCAGGTAAGTCGACCCTGCTGTCTTGTTTGTCCGGGCTTTTGCCTCCCGATGAGGGGAGGATTGAGCTTGATGGCCAAGATATAGGGTCCATGCCCAGATCTCATCGAGCCGAGCATCTAGCATTTGTGCCACAGCATTGTCATGCCAATCGCATGAGCGTTTTTGACACAGTTTTACTCGGCCGAAAGCCTCGTATCAAAGGGGCCCCAAATCAAGATGACTTCCAGGCCATCGAGAAGCTTTTGAACGATTTTGGTTTGAAAGATCTAGCTCTTAGATATGTTGATGAGCTTTCGGGCGGAGAGTTCCAAAAGGTGATACTGGCTCGTGCTATTGCCCAGGAGGCTCCAACAATCTTGCTTGATGAGCCAACTAATAATCTAGATTTATCTAATCAGCATGAGGTCATGCGCATGGCTAAGGATCTATGCTGCGAGCGTGGTCTTGCTATGGCTGCAGTCTTACACGATATAAATTTGGCACTTAGATACTGTGATAGGTTCTTGCTCATTCACAAGGGCGAAGTTCATGCCTATGGAGGAGCCGATGTGGTGGACGAGCAGGCGATATTAGATGTTTACGGCATGCCCTCTGATATCATCTGGCACGGTGATTTTAAGTTAGTTGTGCCTAAGTAGAATGTGGACTTGATCCAAGATGAATAGCAATTCCGATCAGGCAAATCCTCACCTTAAAATGTCGGCTTATTTTGACCTGAGAGCAGATTCCTGGGACAAAGAAGCTGTCTTTTATTCCAATACAAAAAAGCCATAGGCCAAAAGGCATCTGAGATCTAGTGCTGCAGGTATACGTTGACATGCTGACACATGCTTAATTTTGCGGCCGTGAATTTTGCGGTTGTGCTGCAGATTGTGTTGAAGATTGTGTTGTGAGCTGTAATATGAACTGCATCGTGGCTTGTGCTGTGTAGTGATAGATCGATTTTTGTTTACCGTTCTTTTTGCGAACCTGAAACTGTGTTGATCTTGCAGAGAAATTATGTGCTTATTTGTTCGGATATGGGTATAAGCACCCATGTCCGGCCAAAAATGCGACATCACTACACAGATTTGCTGTTCCGCTGCTCCTTTGCTAGGATGGCTAACTGTTTATGTGAGTTCTAAGTAGCGAAGCCCTAGGCTGTCTGTGTTTGGTATTTGCGCAGTGATCGTTTAGATCTAAGGGTCGAAACGGAGATGATTAATGTTGTTGGAGAGTGCCAGCAAATCGGTGGTAAAGAGGGTTCTCAAAAGTACAGCCCTACTTCTTCTGGCTGCGGCCTGTTGTTTTCTTAATTATCCAATTCAGGCGATTGCCGCTCCTTCCGATGAGGTTAAAGCTCAAGCCGATGCTGCCCGTGAAAAACTAGAGGAGTACGGCTCACAGCTTGATCATGCATCAGATGATTACTACACAGCTCTTGAGGAGCATGAGGCTGCTGTAGAAAAGATGGAAGAAGAGCAGGTTAGGCTCGATGAGCTTAGTGTCTTGATTGCCGAATCTCAAGAAGAGCTAGAGTCTAGGGTTGTGAATATGTATCGCACCGATCAGGTCTCTTTGCTCGATGTCCTATTAGGCTCTGCTTCGTTTGAAGACTTTGCTACAACTTGGAATCTCCTTGTTTCTTGGAATGAAGACACTGCAGAAATTATTGCAACCAACAAATCTTTGAAGGCTGAGTCGGAGGCTGCTCTTGCTGAATATGAAGCTCAAGAGCAGATTGCGAAGGAAAAACTTGAAGAGGCAGAAGCTGTACAGGCTCAGGCCCAAGCTCTTGTCGAAGAGATGGAAGCCGAGGTGGCTGCTCTAGATGCTGAGGTAGCTGAGCTAATTGCTCAGGAGGAGGCCGAAGAGGAAGCTGCGGCGCAGGCTGCATGGGAGGCAAGCCAGGCAGCAAACAGCAGCAGTTCTGACAGTTCTAGCTCTGACTCCAGCAGTAGTAGCTCTTCTAGCTCTAGCAGCAGTAGCTCCTCCTCCAGTTCTAGCAGTAGCAGTAGCTCTAGCAGCAGCTCATCTGGAAGCTCTAGCAGTAGTTCTTCCTCATCTAGCAGCAGCACCTCTTCTGGTGGCTATTCTTCTGTTGTGGAAGCAGCTTATTCAAGGCTTGGTTGCGCATATGTCTGGGGAGCAACGGGACCAAATACATTTGACTGCTCTGGTCTGACTCAGTGGTGCTATGCACAGGCTGGAATCAGCATTCCTAGAACTTCTAGTGCTCAATATTCGGCCGGCACCAAGATTTCACTTTCCGAAGCACAACCTGGTGACATTCTTTGGAGATCGGGGCACGTTGGAATTTACATCGGCAATGGCGCATATATTCATTCGCCCTCAACTGGCGATGTGGTTAAGATCTCCTACGGCATTAATAGTTTTACTTGTGCTTTGAGGTTCTAATTTGCTTCCACAAGACAACAATTAGCGATCCAAGCAAGGCCCCTGCAGTATCTACTAGCCAATCCATAGGATCACAGCTTCGCTGTGCAACGAATAGCTGGTGTAATTCGTCGGACATACCGTAAACACTGGCTATCGCTGTGGCAAGAATGACGATCTTTGCAATAGAGTTCCCTAGTGTTTTGTCTAGGTTTTTGTTGAACTCTGCGAGGCGGCCTTTGCTTGGATCTTTTTTTGCTGGCAGACTCAGCGCCAGAGTTATCAAAGCTCCAAGAATGGTGTACTCACAAAAATGAGCTAGGAATGTAAATGGTGATACACCTTCTGGAAGACTGCTTCCTGGCACTGCCGAAACACAAAAAATACAGACGGCAAAAGTTGCTGCAAACAATGTGGCATCTGATCGTTTCAAAAAAATCCCCTATCTAGCAGAAACAATATTTAGACTCTTCATTGAATTTTAATTTGAACACTAGGGGGCATCTTGCGATTGTAATCGAGTTTGTGATCGAACTTGTAATCGAGCGTGCTGCAAGCTGCCGCAAATCCCCTTCATATCGAGTTAACTAATAGAAAAGTCTATAGCGTCTGGGATAGCACTTTGCTATGATTCTCGCTTGTCGGGATGTGGCTCAGCTTGGTAGAGCGCTGCGTTCGGGACGCAGAGGCCGCTGGTTCGAATCCAGTCATCCCGACCAGATTAGGCTTCTGGCCGAGAACTCGAGTGCTCGAGCACCACCTGAGTCTAATGCGTATTGCGCGCACCTACCCAACGATAGTGTCAGTTCTGTTTCAATATTGAGCAGATTTTCCTTCTGTAAATCACTTCTGCAGATCGCCTATTCCCTAGAGTTTCCCAGACCTAGGTCAGACTTAGGTCCGACTTACGATTTGGATATGTAGTTCTTTAGCACTACCGTCTAGGAACCAACAAGTTCACTCTTTTTGTAGGCGATGGTAGTATTGTCGGAATTGTGAGGCTTGTGTTTAAGGTGTCAGCAAGCTTAGAGCATAAGCTACAGGAAGGTGAGTTAAATTGCCAAAGATAGGTCTACCAGAGTTAATTGTCATCTTAGTAGTTGTTCTTATTATTTTTGGACCTAAAAATCTTCCCAAGTTGGGAGCTACTTTGGGTCGCACGATTAAAAACATGCGCGAGGGCATGAATGAGGGCAAAGATGTAGATGATGAAGCTTCGGTAGAAACTGTAGATGCTGGTGCAAAGTCAGATTCATAGAGCAGATAAAACGGTTTTAATATACCCCGTAGGTACGGCTTGTAAGCGGCGTGTCTGGTTTAGGCCATGGCATGCCGTTTTGTTTGGATGTCTTTGTTAAAAAGATGCAGACAGCAAGACGGCATTAAGTGTGGCTAAGATGCTGGGGAATCGTTTGTTTTTCGTAGTTTATATCTCTAAATTTTTGAAAATCCGACTTTTCATACCAAACAACGAAAGGAATTCTCACTATGGCTAAGGAAATGGTTCTTACAGCTGAAGGACGTGAGGAACTTATTAGAGAACTTCACTATCTTGAGAACGAAAAACGTGCAGAGATAGGTGAGCGTATACGCATTGCTAGGGAATTTGGAGATATTTCTGAGAACTCCGAGTTTGATGATGCAAAAAATGAGCAAGCTTTTATGGAGAGCAGAATTGCCGAGATCAATCAAATTCTATCCAATGCCTCAGTTGTAGATGCACCCAAGCGTTCCAATAAAGTCAATATCGGCAGTACTGTAACTGTTCAGGCCAATGGCCAAGAGCATGTTTATACGATTGTGGGCTCTGCTGAGGTTGACTTTTTTAATGGAAAGATTTCTAACGAATCTCCTGTTGGCTCAGCTTTAATTGGAGCTAAAAAAGGCGATGTTGTCGAAGTGGCAGGCCCAACAGGTGTGGTTACAGAGTTTAAGATTATCAAGATTAGCAAAGATGGAATTGACTCGACAGATATTGAGGACGAGGAGGAGTAGTGGGCGATTTTAGTGGGGAAGAAACAGCAGCACAGAGCAATGAGTCTGTAATTGATGACCCCATTGAGGTTAGGCTCAATAAGCGTCAGGCTATTATTGATGCTGGCGGCGAACCTTATATGCGCAGGTGGGATGTAGACTTACAGATTGCTGAAGTTGTTGATCGCTATGCCGAACTTGCCAATGGCGAAGACTCGGGAGACTCCTATAAGCTCGCTGGCCGTGTGCTTGCCAAGCGAGATCAGGGCAAGATCTGCTTTTTGGTAATGCGCGACTCCACTTCAGAAATTCAGGTATTCTGTCGCCTCAATATTACTGGTGAAGATGTCTTTGCACTTATCAAGGATCTTGACGTAGGCGATTGGATCGGCGTTGAAGGTTCCATTTGTCGTACAAGACGTGGAGAGTTGTCAATCTCCCCTAAAGCTGTGGTGCTGTTAACTAAGTCGATTCGTCCACTTCCCGAGAAATTTCATGGTCTTCAAGACAAGGAAACTCGTTATAGACAGCGCTACGCCGATCTCATAGCAAACCCCGATGTCAAAACTACATTTGAGAAGCGCTCAGCGATTATCTCTTCGATAAGACACACCATGGAAGATAGGGGATTTATCGAGGTTGAGACCCCGATGCTACATCCCATTCCGGGCGGTGCTACAGCCAGACCATTTGTAACCCATCACAACGCACTCGATAGAGACTTCTATTTGCGTATTGCCCCCGAGTTATATCTCAAAAGGCTGCTTGTTGGTGGTTTTGAGAGAGTGTTTGAGCTTAATAGGTCGTTTCGAAACGAGGGTATGGATCAGATGCATAATCCCGAGTTTACGATGGTCGAGGCCTATCAGGCATTTACCGATATCGATGGGATGAAAGAGCTTGCTCAAGCGCTTATTCAACAGGCCTGTCTTGCTGCCAATTCTAGCTTGCAAATTAACTACCAGGGTAAAGAGATTGATCTTGGAGGACAGTGGGCCTCAAAGACAATGTGTGAGTTGGTCTCAGAAGTTGTTGGGGTCAATGTTGAGCTCTCTACTTCTATCGATGAGCTGCGTTCGCTTTGTGAGTCTCGAGGCATCGAAACCGAGGATCAGTGGGGAGCAGGCAAACTTATTGCAGAGCTTTATGATGAGCTTGTTGAGGCTTCTATTGTTGATCCCACCTTTGTTACAGATTTTCCGCTGGAAGTATCTCCTTTGGCCAAGAAAAATGCGGACAATCCCTTAGTCACGGATAGGTTTGAGCTGGTTATATGCGGAAACGAATATGCCAATGCGTTCTCTGAGCTAAACGATCCAGTTGATCAGCGCGAAAGATTTCTTAAGCAGGTAGAGGCTAAAGAAAGTGGAGACGCAGAGGCTATGGGTTACGATGCAGACTACATAAGGGCTTTAGAGTATGGTATGCCACCTGCTGGAGGAATAGGCATTGGTGTAGATAGGTTAGTGATGCTTCTTACCGATTCTTCATCTATTCGAGATGTCCTTCTTTTCCCTCATATGAGAGAAGAAAGTCTGTAGCAGCATATAGCAGCCTGTAGCAGCCTGTAGCAAGATCTCTAGCAAGATCGCTGCTTACAATCACTCTTCATCTCCCTATAAGTGCTGAATTTTGCGTCTTTGCATGGGTATCTGCAAAGAGTGCGGCTGGCGGGTGTAGTCAGTGGCTGTCTTGACCTTTGGTTTAGAATAAGCTCAACGGGTCTAATTAAATGTGTTATCCAAGCGAGGGAAGAGCGAGCGAATGCGTCGGTTGCTTTTTTGCATCCTACGCAAGCCTGAGCATGATATAAGGTCCGATTAGATAAGGACTAGAGGGAGTTTTTGACATGGCATTCGAAAGATTTACAGATAGAGCGCGCAATGTGCTTGCATATGCCCAGGAGGAGGCTAGGGAACTCAAGCAGCCGTACGTGGGTACCGAGCATATTCTTCTTGGCTTACTTAAGGAAAAAGAGGGCTTGGCTGCGCAGGCTCTCTCAAATCTAAAAATCACCTATGAAGAGACTTTGCATCAGGTGAGAAATGTTGTACAGGTAAACGACGAGGCTCCCGAGGGGCATCTTTCGTTCACTCTCAGAGTCAAAAGAGTTCTTGAGTTTGCATTTAGAGAGACTATGCAACTTGGTCAGAATTACATCTCGACCGAACATCTGCTTTTGGGAATTTTGCGCGAGGGTAATGGTGTGGCCGTGACAGTTCTCACAAACATGGGATTTGATACAACTACTATCAAATCGGCTGTTATGGCTCTTATTAACAAAAGCACTGGACCTCGTCAGCAGGGTTTTGCCGGTGCAGTTGATGCAAGGGCAGATGATCCTTCCGATGGAGATAGCGTTTTAGAAGAATTTGGAACCAATCTTACGGAGCAGGCAAGAGCAGGAAAGCTCGATCCAGTTATAGGCCGTGCTGTCGAGATCGAAAGAATTATGCAGATTCTTGCTCGCCGCACTAAGAACAATCCGCTGTTGATTGGCGATCCTGGAGTTGGAAAGACCGCCGTTGTTGAGGGTCTGGCTCAGATGGTTGCCGAAGAGCAGGTTCCCGACATTCTTAGAGGCAAGCAAATTATTTCTCTCGATGTCTCTGCATTGGTAGCAGGCTCTAAGTATCGTGGTGAGTTTGAGGAGAGGCTAAAGAGAGTCGTAAAAGAGGTCCGCGACTCTTCTGACGTGATTCTTTTTATCGACGAGATGCACACTCTAGTTGGCGCAGGAAGTGCAGAAGGTTCGATTGATGCAGCAGCAATTCTCAAACCACCGCTGTCTCGTCGCGAGATTCAGGTAATTGGTGCCACAACGATAGACGAGTTTCGTAAGTATCTCGAGAAAGATTCAGCACTCGAGCGCAGGTTCCAGCCGGTTATGGTTGGCGAGCCCGATGAAGAAGAGGCAATTCAGATTCTTGACGGACTGCGCGATCGTTACGAGGCTCACCATAGGGTTCACTTTACAGACGATGCAATTCGTGCTGCAGTTGAGCTTTCAGATCGATATGTTCAGGACCGCTTCTTGCCCGACAAGGCAATCGATGTGCTAGACGAAGCTGGTGCTCGCATGCGCATTCGTAATATGACGGTTCCTGCTGAGGTTCTAAGGGTCAATGAAGAAATTCGCAAGGTTGGTGTTGAGAAGGAAGAGTCCATTAGGCTTCAGGACTTTGAAAAAGCTGCCAAGCTGCGCGATCGTGAGAAAAAGCTCATCAAAAAACGCACCGATCTAGAAGTAAAGTGGCGGGAAGATTCAGAAGCTACAAATGCTGAGGTAACAGCTGGCGAGGTTGCAGATATCATCTCCTTGTCTACAGGAGTTCCTGTGGCAGACCTCACCGAGGCAGAGACCGAAAAGCTTCTACGCATGGAGTCGGTGCTTCACGAGCGTATTGTTGGCCAAAACGAGGCAATTAATGCGCTTTCTAAGTCGATCAGGCGCTCTCGTGCAGGTCTCAAAGATCCAAAGCGTCCTATGGGGTCTTTTATCTTCCTTGGTCCATCTGGTGTAGGTAAGACCGAGCTGTCAAAGGCCTTGGCAGAATTTCTCTTTAACTCCGAGGAAGCATTGCTTTCTTTTGATATGTCTGAGTACATGGAAAAGCATACGGTTTCTAGGCTGATCGGTTCTCCTCCAGGATATGTTGGCTACGATGAGGGCGGCCAGCTAACCAAGGCTGTGAGACAGCGTCCGTATTCTGTGATCCTCTTTGACGAAATTGAAAAGGCACATCCCGACGTGTTTAATATCCTTCTGCAAATTTTGGAGGAGGGACGCCTTACTGATGGCCAGGGACGTACCGTAGATTTTCGCAACACAATCGTTATCATGACCTCAAATATCGGGGCTCGCGAGATTGCCTCTACTAATCAGATAGGCTTTACTAGCTCAACTGGAACTGGTCTATCTGATGAGGAGATTCAGGAAAGAGTCATGACCGAGATTAAAAAGGTCTTTAGGCCAGAGTTCCTCAATAGGGTTGACGATATCATTGTGTTTAAGTCGCTTACAACCGAGGAAATCAACCAGATCGTTGGCCTGATGATTGCCGATTTGCGCGATAGATTAATCTCGCAGAACATGACCATCAGTCTTACTCATGCAGCAATCTCTTATATCGCTCAGGAAGGCACAGATGTTGCATTTGGCGCACGTCCACTACGTCGTGCAATCCAGCGCCTTGTTGAGGATCCAATTTCTGAGCAGATTCTTGAGGGTAGATGGAAGAGTGGCTCTGTTATCGAAGTCGACTTTGACGGCTCTGAACTTACTTTTACCGAGGGGAGTGGAGAGATCCCCAAGCCTCGAAAGAGACAGTCTATGACAAGAGAGGCAGAACTGATTACACCGTTCTTCCGAAGCAATAATCAGGCGGCTCCGACAGGTAATGCTTTAGAAGAATAGCTGCCATATAAGATCAATGATGGCATGGGATCTTGTTGTCCCATGCCATTCTATATAGGCTAAAAATTGTTAAATGCAAATGAGAGATTGGGAGATGGGGAGCATTAGATGGAAGATGCCAAGAAGATCAAAGATCCGGTTACTGGCCCCACGGTGCTTTCTGAGCCCGAGATCGCTCTTTTTGTTGAACATTTTGAGGAGATTGCCACATCCACTGCTCCTTTGCAGGGCAGGGTTTCGTCCAATCCAAAAACTGCTGCAGTAATTGTTGCCGGGGGTTTGGGCGAGAGATTCGGAAACCCAGGTGGCAAGCAAATGTTTGAACTCCTTGGCAAGCCTTTGATGACTTGGTCTGCCGAGGCATTTGATGCCGTTGCCGACATCGGACTCATAGTTATAGTGTGTCCTGATGATAGGTGCGAAGAATATTGTCGCAAAGCCATAGATCCCTATCCCTTTGTAACTCCAATAGTGCTTGCTTCTGCTGGTGATATTAGGCAAGAATCTGCTTTTAGTGGGATTATGCGAGTTCCAAGTGATTATGAGTTTATAGCGATCCACGATTCGGCTCGTCCACTAGTTACACCTGAGTTAATCATGCATGCGATATCCATTGTCAAAGGTGATATCAATATTGATGGTGTAGTTGTGGGACACCCCGCAATTGATACTCTTAAGGTCGTTAGCGATGATGGTTTAATCGTTGGCACACCAGAACGCAGTGCATTCTGGATTGCTCAAACTCCTCAGATCTTTCACGCTCCGGTTTTAAGAGAGGCACATGCGACAGCTTTGGCAGAGGGCTTTGTTGGAACAGATGATAGCTCGCTGGTCGAACGTGTTGGGGGGATAGTGGCTTTAGTTACTGGTCCTCGCGACAATATTAAGGTTACAGTTCCCGAAGATTTTGGCCCTGCCGAGGCTGCATTGGCATCTAGACTCAAGAAGAGGGGATAGTTCATGCCGCTTGCTGGATCTGGGACCTTTGCCGTTGGGATTGGCTATGACGTGCATGCCATGGCTCAAAACAGAAAGCTTGTGATAGGCGGGGTAGAGATACCTTACAAAATGGGGCTTGCTGGACACTCAGATGCCGATGTTCTTGCGCATGCGATAGCCGATGCCGTACTTGGAGCAGCAAGATGCAATGACATTGGGCACTATTTCTCGCCCGATGATCCCAAATTTTTAAATGCAGATTCGATGTTTTTGTTATCTGAGGTAGCAAATATTGTTGGAGATGCTGGTTGGAAAATTGCAGATGTCGACTCTGTTGTTGTAGCTCAAGAGCCACGAATTTCACCTTACAGAGACGATATGCGCCAAAACATTGCAAAGGCACTGGGTATTTCTGTTGAATCTGTTGGAGTTAAGGCAACAACTACAGAGCATCTTGGTTTTGAAGGCCGAAAAGAGGGGATATCCGCTCAGGCCGTGGCCCTGTTGGAGAGAATCTAATTAGGAGACTGGGGGTCTAGGAGCCTAGGAGCCCAGAGAAGTCGCTTGGACATCAGGCTAGTCCCTCGCCTTACCAGCTTTGTTGGAAAGAATTTAATTAGGAATCTGGAGAAGAGCACAGATGAGGATTTACAACACGTTAACTCGCTCGAAAGAAGAATTTGAGCCCATAGAGCCTGGCAAGGTGAGTATGTATGTTTGCGGACCCACTGTTTACAACCACATACATATTGGCAATGCCAGAACATTTGTGTCCTTTGATGTGATTCGCAGACATCTTTTACATTTGGGTTACGACGTTAAGTTTGTCTCTAATCTCACAGATGTTGACGACAAGATCATCAACAAGGCTAAGGAAGAAAATCGAAGCGCTGCCGAGCTTGCCGAGGAGTATTCGAAATTTTTTATCGAGGCAATGGATGAGCTGGGTGTAATGAGGCCAACTATTAGGCCAAAGGCTACAGAAGAAATTGATGCCATGATCTCAACTATCCAAGATCTGATCGATCGAGGACATGCCTACGAAGTAGAAGGGGACGTTTATTTTTCGGTTAATTCCGATCCCTCTTATGGAAAGCTTTCGGGACGTCGTACCGAAGATATGCTCGCTGGCACAAGAATCGATGTTGATCCACGCAAGCAAAACCCAATGGACTTTGCTCTTTGGAAGGCAGCAAAGCCAGGAGAGCCATCTTGGAATTCGCCTTGGGGAGATGGGCGTCCTGGTTGGCATATTGAATGTTCTGCAATGTCGGCAAAGTATCTTGGTTGCCCCTTTGATATCCACGGCGGTGGAGTCGATCTGGTTTTTCCTCATCACGAAAATGAGATTGCTCAATCTGAGAGCGCTTCTGGTGGAACTTTCTGCAACTACTGGATGCATGGAGGCATGCTCAATGTAAATAAAAGCAAGATGAGCAAATCGGAGGGTAATTTCATCTTGCTAAAAGATGCACTTGCAAACGTTAGTGCCAATGTACTTAGAATGCTGATGCTTCAAACTCATTACAGGAGTCCACTGGATTATTCTGCTGAGCGTCTAGACGAAGCTGCTGCCTCGTTAGAAAGAATTGCAACCTGTATTCGTAACTCTGATTGGGAAAGCGAACGAGCAAGCGATAGACATAGCGTCCGGAACGAAGCCGTAGAGTCACTTAAAAGCTCTGTACAAAATGCTATTGCAGGCTATGACAAGTCAATGAACGACGACTTTAATACTGCAGAGGCCCTTGGCTATGTTTTTAAGCTGGTTGGGGATCTAAACGCCTTTATTGCCGATGGACTTGCTACAGGTCTCGAAGTTCAAGTTGCAAGCGAAGCTCGCCATGCTCTGCTAGATATGATGAATCGCTTTGGTTTAGACATGGATGCAGAGCTAGGCTCTACAGACTCCGCCATGCCCGCAGAATTAGTGCAGATTGCAGCTGCTCATGCTGGATATGAGGGAAACGATGCTCTCGAGGCAGCAGAGATCCTAATTGAACGCAGAACTCAGGCTCGCAAAGAAAAAGACTTTGCACTAGCCGATGCAATTAGAGATGAGATGGGAGCTATTGGCCTTGCTATAGAAGACACCCCTGGAGGTTCTCGTATAGTGCTGCTAGATAGCTAAAAATCTCAAAGTTTAAGCAGATGGCTAGATCAAAAACTAGGTCAAAAACTAGATCAAAAAAGCAAAATGGCTAGATCTAAAGAGCAGATGTCAAGATCGAAAGCTGGCAGAAAAGCTTCCAATAAAGCAAGCTCAGATGTCATTGTTGGTAGACGTGCAGTTGCTGAGGCTCTAGATGCTGGCGTTCCCATAGATAAGCTGCTGGTATCACTGTCTTCGATACCAGACGAGATCTCTGCTTTGATGAGCAAAGCATCGCATGTAGGTGCAGAAGTTCATCGTGTGCAAAGATCCGAGCTTGATAGCATTGCAGCTACGATTCCACACCAAGGTATTGTGGCGGTTGCAAGGCCTTTTGAGTACAGCTCCCTTGGTCAAATCATGCAAAGCTGTGAGGGCAAAAAAGCAGCTTTGGTGGTGTTATTGGATCACATAAGCGATGTTGGAAATTTTGGTGCAATAATTCGAAGCTGTGAGGTCATAGGAGCTTCTGGTGTGGTGATACCCGATAGACGCTCAGCATCCGTTGTTCCAACAGTTTATAAGACCTCTGCTGGAGCAGTAAGTAGAATGCCAATTGCCCGTGTGCCCAATGTCTCTACTGCCTGCAATAGACTTAAAGACAATGGCTTTTGGATAGCAGGAGCCAGCGAAAAGGCAGCTGATGACTGCTGGGCGGCTCCTATGTCGGGCAGGTTAGGTCTGGTTATGGGCTCTGAGGAAAATGGGATTTCTCGTTTGGTGCTTTCGCACTGCGACTTTTTGGTTCGCCTTCCTCAGATTGGGGAGATTGCTTCGCTCAATGTGTCTTGCGCGATGTCTGCCCTAGGCTATGAGTGGATGCGCCGGTCTTATATAGAAGGTCTACTGGATATTGTCAAACCCTAAAAGTGCAGATCTGCTGGATGTTGCAAACTCCTAAAAGCAAGGGCCTACTGGATGTGCCTGCTGGATGTTGCTAGGTTCTGGATGCTGCCAAGTTCTAAAAGTAAAGGTCAAAGATGTCTGATCAAAAAACAAATAGACCTCTTTTGATAGTAGATGGCTATAACACCCTTAGATCTAGTGGAGCCTACTCGGATATTGAGATTGATGATTTTACAAGCGATCCGCTAAACGAGGCTAGAGAAAGGCTGATATCCGACGTAGCCACCTTTGCTCATCGTCGATATGAGGCTGTGATTGTGTTTGACGGTGGTGGAAATGCCGAATCTAGAGGAGAGGCAAGCATGGTTGCAGGAATCAGAGTTATCTTTTCTGCAGCCGGAACCGATGCAGACTCACTGATAGAAAAGCTTGCATTTGAAGCCAGAGCTCAGGATCGTGAGGTATTAGTTGTGTCTTCAGACTGGGCGGTCCAAAACGCAACTTTTGCATCTGGCGTTACGAGAATGTCTGCTACAGGCTTTTCAAATGAGATCGAAGACATTAATGAAGACTGTCAAGAGGCGGCAAATAATTATGGCAAGATGACGCTTGCCGGCAGGCTCGATCCGAAAACGAGAGCAGCACTAGAGGCTATGGCTCGGGGAGAGTAAGCTATCACGGCATCTTGGAGGACCCCAAAGGTCTTATAGGGTCTTGGGTTTTCAATGAGCTGGTGTGGCGCAATGGCAGCGCAACGGTTTTGTAAACCGTGGGTTGCAGGTTCGACTCCTGTCACCAGCTCCATTCTTCTCCATCAATAGATTCAAGTTTTTATGGCTGTGGATCTATGGATACGCCCGATGGCGTGTAATTGTTTGACGGGTCTTGTCAAAACGTGTAGGATTCGTTTCTGTTCGTGGCCGGAAGGCTGCTAGAACGGCATCTTGAAAAGAAAAAGAAGTCGCAAAAACATGGGAGTGTGCCCGAGTGGTTAAAGGGGACGGGCTGTAAACCCGTTGACTATGTCTACCATGGTTCGAATCCATGCGCTCCCACCACTTGCCCATATAGCTCAGTCGGTAGAGCACTTCGTTGGTAACGAAGAGGTCACCG
>CAZOMM010000018.1:11533-30328 GCA_964581165.1 uncultured Coriobacteriaceae bacterium | reverse complement strand
ATGATCTGTGGATCGAGCTGTTCGGTTACCGTTTCCGTTGATATTCAAATGTCATATTTCAAGTTGAACTGCAGGCCTAATTAAGCCGCCAATGTTTTAGCAAATAAAACCGCCTTAGGCAATACAGCGAAATGAAGTTTTAACATTTCAAGCCTTTACTGGAGGCTAGCGTAAGCATTCCCTGAAAACCTAGAATGATCAAACCAAGGCTGCAATTGAGCAAAAATACGACCCTTCAAAAGCAAAATTGAAAGTAACTTGGACACTTTAAATTTCAGTTATCTGCAAAAACACTAAAAATTAAGGTAGTGTCCAGGTTAAGGTTGCAGTGTCCAGGCTGCGATTTCAATCAAGCAGAGTCCTTAAAGCAGCCATATACAGCTATTTAACTATTTGACCGATTTTTTGAACTTGTCAGATGTTATCCTTGCTTGCCGACCCGCTATAGCGGGCTTTATTTTTGAAGCTGATCTTCATTCACTGAAGCTGATCTTCGTTCAAGGCTACTCAGAACCGAGTAAAAGCCGTTCATTAAAGCTTTAATCTTAAAAAGCATTGCTACTAACATTTTGTAAAAAGTATCGCTACTGGCATTTTAAAAATGAGAGGTGGAGTGTGTCTGCATGGGCAATTTAAGCCGATCTTTACTTGTACATCAGCGACTGGGTTTTGTTGGTCTTTCGATCTTTTTGCTCTTTATGACTACGACGGCACCATTGTCTATGGATATGTTTTCGCCGTCGATTCCTCAAATGACCGAGGATTTTAATGCTCCATCGTCCGAGGTAACTCTTACCGTCACAATCTTTTTTATCTTCTATGCAGTTGGAATGCTAATTTGCGGAACTATTAGCGACAAGTTTGGTAGAAAGCCAGTTCTGATTATTACGATGGCCTTGTTTACTGCAGGCAGCGCCCTATGTGCACTTTCTTCTACACTTCCAATACTCATTGGTTCTAGGGTTGTTCAGGCCATAGGTGGAGGTGGAGGCTCAGCTGTAGCCATTGCTTTACTCAAGGATGTTTTTAGTCCGGCTCCTCGTGAGAAATTTTTGATGTTTATGTCCGTTATTCAGGTGATTGCGCCTGTAGTGGCACCCATAATGGGCGCTTGGATAATTACCTTTGCAACCTGGCATATGGTTTTTTGGGTGCTCAGCATATTTGGGCTTATATGTCTTGTATTTAGCTGTTTGTTTAACGAGACTCTTCCAAAAGAATCACGTTTGAAAGAGCCTGCCTTTGCCTCATATAAACGTATGGGGATCATCTTTAAAGACAAGGCTTTTGTTGTTTTTATGATTGCAACAATAATGCCCGGTGTGTGTTTTAGTGCCTATCTAGCTGTTGGCTCTTATATTTATATCGATCAATTTGGATGTTCCGAAACAGTTTATAGTTACTTTTTTGCTGCCACTGCTTTGATTAGCGTATTAGGTCCTATGATCTACACTGCAGCAGTGCGAAGGATCTCACGTAAAACGGTCTTAACGGCAATGCTTTGCTTTCCCTTGATATCTGTTGTCCTACTAGGCCTAGTAGGACATTCATCTCCTTTTGCCTTTGTGATTGCCTTTATACCTATTCCTCTTGCATCTGCGGCTGTAAGACCTGCCGTTACAAGCATTTTGCTTCAGCAGCACGATGACGATGCAGGCTCGTCTTCGGGCATTATCAATTTTGTTAACACTATCGGCGGCGCAGTAGGTATGTATGCAGCTGCTCTTTTTGATCCAGACTTTATCAATGGGATCATTTTTGTTGCTTTGGCTTCATCGATTCTGTCTTTGCTTATTTGGATTTATTTCCACAAGTCTTCTCTTGTGCTCAAGGGATATTAAAAATCGATTTCCACAAGCCATCTCCTGCGCTCAACTCAAAGGACTCAAAGACCTCAAGAGCCTCAAAGGTCTCGAGGGGTATTAAACGTCAATTTAGACATCAATCCCTTTACGAGAGTCGCGTAGCTCATTTGGAGCTACGCGGATGTCATCCCAGCCTAGGTATTTGAGTGCATCGAGCGTTCGTTTTGGAACAGAGATGTCTTCGAACTGAGCGCAGTAAGAGATTGCATCTACTAAGGTGGAGTTGTGCATTAAGTCGAGCATTGAATCTACATCTACCACAGCTTCGAGCAAATTAAGCCTTACTCCACGCTCACGAGCTTTTGCTACATAAGCGGGCAAAACAGTTATGCCATCTACATTGTAAAAAACGCCCATATGATCCATATCTGTATCTCGTGTCCATCCAATAAGAGAAACTCCCATTGCTTGATCGGGTGAGATAACGCAGCCTCCGCCTGGCAACTTATCCATTGCATGCAGTTTGCTAAATCCCTCCAACACAACACGACGAGGCAGAGCTGGCATATCGGCTCCCATAGACAAGATGTTGTCAAATCCCATCTCCCAAACCTGATTAAAAGCATCGCTGTAGTGCTCATCAAAGCTGGAGCCTTTGTCCGAAATGATCGTGATTGGTCTAGGCCAGGTTCCAGATTCATCAAAGGTTTCTTGCATCTTGCGAAGCATCTCTGGAGGTGTGGTCGAGACAATTAGGGAGTATTCATCGTGAACTTGCTCGCTATTCTCGCTATTTAATGCTGAATTGCTAGATAAAAACTCTGCATCGCTAGTCTCTAGATCCCTTAATGCATCACAGCAAATCTCTACCACATCAAAAAGCATGCAGTGATATAGCCAAGCAGCAATTTCTGGAGTAAAGCTTCCGTCTTTAATGGTACTAAGACGAGTTTTTACAAGTTTGGGTACCGGCGGCTTGCTAAAGATCAAAAGAGCATTTTTGCGTGTTCTCATCTGCAGGAGGTCTCCTTATAAACATCCTTATAAACTTATGAACATTTGTAAATTTTTAAGCGCATTAGTTTAAATCCATAAAACTGAAATATATAGTACTCAGCATGTTTTTTATGCTGCATCGCCAAACAGTTTAGATCAGGCAGATCAGCATATTTTTTTCGTGGTGCACCAACAAGCTTTTTTGATGCTGCATCAGCAAGCAGTTTAGATGCAGTGTAGCTAGGACTTGTACCTAGAACTGCTTTTAGACTCGGCAGTTTTTGGCTCGGAGTAGGACGGATTAGGTAAAGGACGGATCACCTATGGGCTTTATTGAATACATGCACAGTCACCGCAAGATCAAGATACTGATTATTGTTGTAATAGTTTTACTAGTTTTATTACTTGCGATACCTCGTATAGTCGTTCTAGTGGGTAAATCATTTACCGGCCAAGAAAGCCTTGTTCGCTCCGACTGGTCATCAATTACTGGAGAGCTCTTAGTTACCGACGAAGAGAACTCCATTAGCATCAATGAAGCCGATATTGAATCCGATATACATGTAATCCAACTTAGTCCCCTAGATGTATCCGATGAGGATTTTACGTATTACGACGAGAGCGTTCAGCAGCGAATAGAGGCTTGTATAGCCAATATTGCTGAAGAGCAAAACTGGAGCATCGAGCAACCGCTCGCCATCCTCAATCCATATGGAACGGGCAGCAACGGACTTTACCTGCGCTTTAATACCGACCTTAAA
Organism: uncultured Coriobacteriaceae bacterium; assembly: GCA_964581165.1. Classification (GTDB taxonomy): domain Bacteria; phylum Actinomycetota; class Coriobacteriia; order Coriobacteriales; family CADBOM01; genus CAZPAN01. Next base: position 26,766 of record CAZOMM010000018.1, on the reverse strand, counting down.
ACTCAGGCTACATACACCATTAGCGTTGAAGGTTTGGAGGACTATACAACTACAGCGTCCGATGGATTCACCGCTGAGCATGAGTTCCAAATCATCGGCCTTGTTCCTGGATGCACAAACACGGTAACAATAACTCTTCGCGGAGAGTTTGGTGTTCAGCGCAACAGCACAACTTTTACGATTGAAATGCCCGACACCCACTCGGGATACTCAACACAGCTCGACTATACCGAAGGTGAATCAGACGCTGAGCTTTCGGACGGTCTTTATGCAATGATGCGCACAAATGGCTATCTTGGATATGGCTTTTTCTTTGATAACCAAGGTGTGATGAGGTACGAGATGATTTTGGAAGGCTTTGGCCTTGATCGTATTCTCGAGCAAGACGACACAATAATCACCTGCGTATCCTCTTCAAAGATTGCCCAGATCAATGGACTTGGTCAGGTTGAGCGTGTTTATTCATTGGACGGTTACGAACTTCACCACGACATCAATTACGGTTTGGATGGCACAATTGTGGCTTTAGCCGAGCATTCGGATAGTGAGCTAGTTGAAGATCTGGTGCTAGAGATTGACTTGGAGACTGGAGAGGTAACGGAGCTTATCGACTTTTCTGATCTTATGTCTGATTTTCGTGAGGAATTCACGCGTTCGGTGGAGATGACCGATCCATTTTTCTGGCAAGAAGGTGAGTGGGATTGGATCCACATCAACTCTTTGCAATTTATGGAAGATGACGACAGCATGATTATCTCGTCTCGAGAGACATCTTCGATTATTAAAGTTTCGGACATACACGACGATCAGTATGTTGATTGGATAATAGCCGATCCCGACTTCTGGGAGGGTACAGGCTATGAGGATCTGGTCTTGGATCAGGCTAGCGACTTTAAATATCAGTATGGTCAGCATGCCGTTGAATATGCAGGAGAAGGAGACGAAGACGGCACCTATTATCTCTACCTTTACGACAACAACTACTATGCCATTAGTACCCGCGATGACCTTTCTGTTGATTTAGAGGCTACAGTGGGAACAGACCTCTACTCTGGCACAGAGAGTCTTGTATATGTCTATCTGGTAGATGAAAACGAGGGTACCTTCGATTTAGTTGAGTCATTCAGCGTTCCTTACTCGTCGATAGTCTCTAATGCGCAAAAGATGGATGACACTGAAAATTGGGTAGTCAATAGTGGAGTGGCTAATGTTTATGGAGAATACGACGAGGATGGGACACTAATCCGCGAGTTTTCGTACGACTGCGATATCCAGGGCTATCGAACATTTAAATACAACTTAGTCGGCTTTTGGTTTGCTGAGTGATGTTGCCGAGTTGCAGGTAGCCAAGTAGCCGACGCACCGATGCAAAGAGACGTAGCTTGAAATAGCATTTAGCCGTGGTAGAATCCTTTCGTGCAAAAGCACCTACGGGCGATTGGCTCAGGGGGAGAGCGCTGCCTTCACACGGCAGAGGTCACTGGTTCGAAACCAGTATCGCCCACCATCAAAAGTTTTCAGGCCGAGCATCTGCCCGGCCTGTTTAATTTCATCCTTTTCCGCACCTTCGGATTCCTGTGATACTTCGATAAAACCATTTCCATCTTGCCGATGAGCTTATTTGGGTAAAGCGGACGTTCGATTTTCATGGCGCTATTTCAGAAAAGCACCTGCAGGCCTTGAGTTGCTTCGGTTCTTTTGGCACCTGTGCAAGCCATCTGCCCAAGTCCAGCAAGCCATCTGTGCACCTATCCAATAATCGTGTCAATTCTGCTTAAAGATAAAGAAAACGAACAGCAGTTAACTTAGACTTAAGCCAGAGTTGCATTGCGAAAGTCGCACCGCGAAAATCGCATTGCGAAAAAGTGGCCCTTAAGCTGGGAGGTACTATGATCGTTACAACAACCAATTCAGTAGATGGTTATCGTATAGCTGCTTATTACGGAATCGTTTTTGGTGAAGTTATTATCGGAATTAACTTTTTGAAAGATTTTGCGGCTGGTCTTCGAAACATTGTTGGAGGACGCAGCCAAGCTTATGAGGGCGAACTAGAGCAGGCTAGACAAGATGCTTTGGCCGAGATGCAGGCTCGCGCCAGCCAGATGGGTGTAAATGCCATTGTCGGCGTTGATATGGATTACGAAGTTTTAGGTGCCAACAACGGCATGCTAATGGTTTCTGCATCTGGTACTGCTGTAGTGCTAGAACCCATAAACAGGGGAGGGCAGGCTTGATACTCCAAGTTCAGGGAGTTTCTAAATCATTTGGTACCGATGTTTTATTTGAGGACCTTAGCTTTTTAGTAAACGAATCTGATCGCATTGCACTTGTTGGCCCCAATGGAGCTGGCAAAACAACTCTACTTAGGATGATTGCTGGCGAAGAGTTCTACGACTCGGGCAACATCATTCTTAGCCGTGGCTGCACAGTGGCTTATATGGAGCAGGAATCCATTGAGCTTGGCAAAGGACTTGCAGTTATAGACGAGGTGCTAACTGGGCTTCAGGATGTGCTAGATCTGCAATCTAAGATGACTCGTCTTGCGGATGAGATTTCTGAGTGCAGTGATCAAGAACAACTAGAGACACTACTTGCCGATTATGCACGCGTATCTGAGGCTTTTGAACGCGCCGATGGCTACTCAATTGAGTCGAGGGCAAAAAGCATTCTTTCTGGCCTTGGTTTTTCGGAGGATGACAGCCTTAGACTTTGTGACGAGTTTTCTGGCGGTTGGCAGATGCGGATTGCTCTTGCCAAACTTTTAATGCGTCAGGTGGATCTTTTACTGCTCGATGAGCCTACCAATCATCTTGATCTTGAGTCGGTTAAATGGCTTGAGTCTTATCTTCGCTCCTATGATGGCGCAGTGATCCTTATTAGCCACGATCGTGACTTTTTGGATGGAATGGTAGACAGAATCGTAGAACTCGATAATCCTCACTTTGCAGTTTATAAGGGAAATTATTCCTCGTATGAACGACAGCGCGAAGAGCGCATTGAACGCCTAGAAGCACAAGCTGCTGCTCAGGCAGAAGAAATAGCACATCTTGAAGCTTTTATAGAAAAGTTTAGGTACAAGGCAACTAAGGCCAAACAGGTTCAGGATCGTGTTAAAAAGCTAGAAAAAATCCAGCGAATTCAGGTGCCGAGCAGGTCTAAGACCATCCACTTTAAGTTTCCTCAGCCTCCACGCAGCGGCGATAGGGTTATGAGTTTTGAAAATATATCTAAGTCTTTTGGAGACAAAGTTGTCTACGACAGCTTTGACTTCAATATCTATAGAGGCGATAAGATTGCCTTAGTGGGTCCAAATGGTGCTGGTAAATCTACCTTACTTAAGATGATTGCTGGTGTTTTAGATATAGATTCTGGAAAACGTAGTATTGGAACCAATGTAGAGATCTCCTATTTTGCTCAGCACCAGCTAGATCATCTAGATCCTAAAAACACTGTCTTTGAGGAGATTGACGATGCAGCTCCTGGCTGGAAGATTTCTGAGCTGCGTTCGCTTTTAGGAACATTTCTTTTTAGTGGAAATGATGTTGATAAAAAGGTCTCGGTGCTATCTGGTGGAGAAAAATGCAGGCTGGTTTTAGCAAAGATGCTTGTAAGGCCAACTTCTCTACTTTGCTTAGACGAGCCCACAAATCACTTGGATATTTCTAGCGTTGAGGTGCTTTCGCAAGCATTGACGCAATACAACGGAACGCTAGTGCTAATCACTCACGACAGGCATTTAATTAGAACGGTTGCCAATAAGATAGTTTGGATAGATGGGGGAGTGGCAACTATATACGACGGCGATTACGACTACTTTCTATCCAAGACAGAAGACCAGCAGGAGATGGACTCTGCTAATGAAAGCCCCGCTGCCAGCAGGTCAACAAGTTCAGCTACGCATTCAACTGCGCATTCAGATGCGAATCCAACTGCGAATTCAGCTGCAAGTTCAACTGCACAAAAATCTACAAATTCAGCAAACCCTATCCCCTCTCATACAGATGCTGGCAATAAGCCCAAGGCTGCTGCTTACCGCTCCAAAGAACAAAGGCGAGCCGACGCTCAGCGCCGTGCACGTAGTGCAGCGCTAGTTAAAGAGGAGAGTAAACGTATCTCGCAGATTGATTCTGAGCTAGAAAAACTAAATGCTCGTCGAGATGATCTTATGAAGCTTATGTCTGACAACAGTCTTTACGAAGACGAAGAAAAATCGCGCGAGGTAGCCTTTGAATACAACGATATCAAGCGTTCTATAGAATCACTCGAAGAGGAGTGGGTGGAGCTTAGCGAGAGAATGGAATACAAGCTCGCTACCTTGGAGGAGGAAATGTAGATGGGCCTGTCTATTTGGACTCTGATTAGCATACTGTGCTTTATCCCTGCCCTGGTTTTACATGAGTGTGCTCATGGCTTTGTTGCGGACAAGATGGGAGACCACACGGCAAGACGCTTGGGTAGGCTAAGCCTCAATCCCCTAAAGCATATCGATCCATTTGGAACCGTCGTTTTGCCCTTACTTTTGGCAGTTACAAATCTTCCGGTTTTTGGATACGCAAAACCTGTTCCCTACAATCCCAACAACTTTAGAGATCTTCGCAAAGGAGAATTACTAACTGGACTTGCTGGGCCTGCTGCAAATCTTGTTATGGGTCTTTTGGGTGCCCTAGTTGGCTATATAGCAATGATGTTCATGAGCACATCAACAGCCGAAGCTGCTTTGTGGGTTCGTAGTATTGCCTATTACTTTACCCTGGTGAATTTTTATTTGATGTTCTTTAATCTGATACCTATCCCTCCACTGGATGGATCATCTATAGTTGCAGTCTTTTTGTCAGACAGAGCCTTGGTCAAGTACTACTCCATACAGCAATACGCAATGCCAATTTTGATGATTGTACTTATAGCACTTCCGATGCTGCTGAATTTTAGCCCCTTGGGACTGTATTTAAACAGTACAGCCGGAAACCTTGCTGGCTTTTTGTTTTCTCTGCGTTAGAAGCTTTACGTTAAAGGCTCTGCTTTGAAGGCTCCACACTGAAATCGTTAAAGTCTTCAAAGCTGTCAAAATCGTTAAAGTCTTCAAAGCTGTCAAAATCGTTAAAGCCGCCAAAACAGAATTGACATGGGCTTTGAGCATAGGGCTTGGATGGGTTCAAGTTAAAAAAGCTTAAGATATGCTGTGCTAATGGACTACCCGGCCACGTAATTGCTTTGGATAGGTCCAAGTTAAATAGCTCAAGATATAGAAGATATAGATGAGATTAACACTGATAGCACAGCTTTAGCAGAATCTTCGGCAATAGCTGTGCTTGCTAAATATCAGGAGAGGAGAGAGTAGATGGAGATGGAAGAAACAAAGCAAAGTAAGACCATACTTACGGGATATAGGCCAACAGGAAAGCTGCATCTGGGGCATTGGTTTGGAAATTTGCAGAATATGAAGGAGCTGCAGTCTAAGTACGACAGCTATTTTTTTGTTGCAGATTGGCATGCCTTTACAAGTGAGTGGTCAGACACTAGCTTTGTACCGCAGTTCACAGAAGAGATGGTTCTAGACTGGATAGCTGCAGGTATCGATCCAGAAAAGTGTGTTGTTTATAGACAATCTGACATCCCCGAAGTAGCTGAGCTAACTCTCTACCTCGCAATGATCACTCCAATGTCGTGGCTTGAGCGAGTTCCCACCTATAAGGAGCAGCAACAGCAAATTAGCGATAAGGATCTCAACAATGTTGGCTTTTTTGAGTACCCCTTGCTAATGGCTACAGACATTTTGATTATGGATTCCGATGGTGTGCCTGTGGGCGAAGATCAGCTCCCGCATCTGGAGTTTACTCGTGAGATCGCTAGGCGTTTTAACTACGTATATGGACAGCATTCATGGGCTGAAGATGGCAGCGGCGAGGAGATTGTCGAACAGATTTTAAGGGAGCCGCAGGCGATTATTAGTAAGGAAGGAGCCAAGGTTCCTGGTCTCGATGGGCGCAAGATGTCAAAAAGCTATGGCAACTCTATCTTTATTAGTGATACTCCCGACGTAATGCGTCAAAAAGCCATGAGCTGCATGACCGATCCAGCACGCCAGCGCAAAACCGATCCAGGCAATCCCGATATTTGTCCTCTTCACCAGATTCATAAATTAATTGGCAATGCGGATGACATTGCTCAATGGGACTGCGACTGCAGAACTGCAAGCTGTGGTTGCGTGGCCCACAAGAAGGCTTTTGCTGAGGATCTTGTAAGTTATTTTGCAGATTTTGAGGCAAAGAGAAGCGAAATCGGTAAGATCTCTGGATACGCAAAAGAGGTGCTAACAGAGGGTGCGCGCAAAGCAAGACCTAGGGCTCAGGCAACAGTAGAACGCGTACGTGATGCTGTTCACATTACGATGTAACAAGGTGAATTAATTGTCATACCGTGTGAAGATTGAGTCGTTTGAGGGGCCATTTGAGCTTTTGCTCGAGTTGGTCACTCGCCAAAAGGTAAAGATTGCCTCGATCTCCATATCTGATGTGGCAGATCAATATCTAGATCACATCAATCAGATGCGCTCCTTGGATCTAGATGTTGCAAGTGAGTTTTTAATAGTTGCTTCGACCCTTCTTTCGATGAAGGCCAAGGCTTTGCTTCCAGACGATTCTGAGAAAAATCCAGATGAGGAGCTGGAATTAGGGGATCTTACAGTGGAGCAGGCTGCCGATCTACTGGCTGAGCGCGTTTTAACTTACTACCAGTACAAACGCATAGCTTCGATGCTGGGTTCGCGCATGCGAAATGAAGCGATGATGCACTCACGTTCTATTGGTCCTGACCCTGAGTTTTTGGGTCTTTTGCCTGACTATTTAGAAGGTGTCACACTTGATGGCCTAGGGCTTGTTTGCGCATCGCTTATGGCTAGACGTGAGACTTTTTTGTTGGATGCGGAGCACATTGCCGCAAAACCTATTGCGGTCGAAACTTACATCGACTCCATCTGTAAGCGTGTGGCTGATAAAAGAAGGGCTCGCTTCGAAGAGCTTGTAGACGATCCACAGGATCTTTCGCATGTGGTTGTTTCTTTTTTGGCTGTGTTGGAGATGTACAAGCGCGGGATGATCGGACTTTCGCAGGATGATTGTTCGACTCCAATTATGGTGGAATATGTTGATCCTCAAAGATGGGCTGAACTTGCTGCTCCTGAAAATGAGGATGAAGACAAGGCTGGTGAGAGTACGGCGGGTGGCGATGTTGCTTCGGATGCGACAGGTGAGCAGGAGATCGTTAAGCAGGGGGATCGATGAGCGATAACATCAATCAAGAGATTGAACAGTCTCCAGATACCAAAGAATCACAGCCTCTAGACACCGAGGAATCCGAAACTGTGAGCGAGTCTGGCTCAACGCTCAGCAGCACGATTGAAAAACCTCTAGACACCGAGGAAGCCAAAACCGAGGAATCCGAAGCTGTGGAGATCGAGGAACTCAAAACCACAGAGGCTCTCAATAAGACCGACTCAAAAGATTCCACCTACATCATGCGTCGTGGTGCCATTGAGGCGATGCTTTTTGTATCCGATGAGCCGGTTACAACAGTTCGTCTTGCAGACATGCTCGGCATTAGTTTGGCAGACACCGATGAAATTCTGTGTGCGCTTGCTGCTGAATACTCTGATAACGAGAGGGGCGTTCAGCTGCGAGAGGTTGCAGGTGGATGGCGCTTGTATACCCATCCCCTCCACCATGACATCATTGAAAAATATGTCTTGTCTTGGGATACTCAAAAACTCTCCCAGGCTGCCCTAGAAGCTCTTGCGGTGATTGCCTATAACCAACCAACAACCAGAGCTGTGGTTTCTTCTATTAGGGGAGTTAATTCCGATGCTGTTATTGCTTCTTTGGTGGAAAAGGGCTTGGTTAGAGAGGCGGGTCGAGACGATAGTCCAGGTCAGCCCATACTTTATGCAACTACTAGAACCTTCCTAGAGAAATTTGGTTTGAGGTCAGTCAAAGATCTGGCTCCTTTAGAGGATTTTGCTGCCAACGAAGAAACTAGGCGTTTGATAGTAGAAAGGCTGTCTTCAACAGCTATTTCTGATGAGGTAGCCAGCAAGATCGATGGATATCCAGACGATGATTCTGTCATGGATGAAGATATTGATGACAACTTAGAACAAAGCTGGGAAGACTCTCTGTGAGCAAAAATGCCTGATAACGAAATGCGTGATAAAAAAGACTACCCAATGCGCCTGCAAAAGTTTTTAGCTAGGGCTGGAGTTGCATCGCGAAGGGGTTCTGAAAATCTGATGACTGCTGGTCGTGTAAAGGTTAACGGCCAGGTGGTCACAGAGCTTGGCAGCAAGGTTGATCCACTAATTGATAAGGTCGAGGTTGATAATACCCCGATAGTTTGGGGTAGCTCTCCTGTGACCATCATGCTTAACAAGCCACCTGATTATGTAAGCACAATGAGCGATCCCCATGCTCGCCTAACTGTGGCCGAACTTGTTCCGATCGATAAGTATCCGGGGCTTTTTCCGGTGGGGCGTCTTGACATGGACACAACAGGATTGCTGCTTTTTACCACCGATGGCGATTTGGGGCATGCCCTGCTTAGTCCATCACGCAAAGTCGAAAAGGTTTACGAAGCTAGGGTTAAGGGTAGGGTGTCGCAACAAGACGCAAAAACACTTTCGCTTGGTGTTACTTTAGACGATGGCCCTACTCTTCCAGCCAAGGTCTCGATTCTTAGTGTTGGTAGATCAAACACCGAGCTTCGTGTGGTTTTGACAGAGGGTCGCAAAAGACAGGTAAAACGCATGCTTGAATACATTGGTCATCCGGTGCTCAAACTACATAGAAGTGCATTTGGGCCGCTAAAGTTGGGAGTTTTGCCTCAGGGTAAGTGGAGAAAGCTAAGAGAAGAAGAGGTGGCTGAGCTTCGCAAGGCCACAGGGATTGGCTCGGATATTTAGAGAAAGCCAACAGAAGTCGGAGGTTAAGCCGTGCAGGGCCGCAGGGATTGGCTCGGATATTTAGAGAAAGCTAACAGAAGCCAAGGCGGCTGACTTATGCTGACTTACACAAAGCCGCAAGGATTGACACTCGGAAGGTTCAAACATTTAGCCGCAGCAAGATGCAGATTAGAGCCAAAACGAAGGGATATTAGTGAGTTTTAATTCGATCATGATATATGGCCTAGGTTTAATAGGTGGTTCTTTTGCGATGGCGTTAAGTTCCTTAGAGAAGACCTGCCCTAATTCTCGTCCTTATATCATCGGAGTCGATCCTGAACCTTCTGCTCGAAGTCTTGCTTTAGATGGCGGTTTTGTACAAGAGGTTTTTTCTCCAGACGATCCCAAGATCGATTCAATACTAGCTTTGAGTAAAGTAGATCTTGTTGTACTTGCTATGCCACCCAGTTTGGCTCCCGATGTTTTTAAGTGCATTGCGTCCAATAAATATCGTGGCCTTATCACAGATACTTCATCAACAAAGACACTTATATGCGCTGCAGCAGAAGAGATCCTTGATGATTCTTCGCTCTTTTTGCCAGGACATCCAATGGCTGGCAGTGAGGCCAGTGGCTTTTCGGCGGCTTCGGCTGGACTTTTTGCGGGCAAGTATTGGATTTTGTGTCCCGATGAGCGTACAGATGGGGAGATTTTTACTGCCATGCACTCACTTGTAACCTCCATTGGTGCTCGTTGCATTTCTGTTGATAGAAACGATCACGACCAGATGGTGGCATCCATCAGTCACGTTCCACATATAACAGCTTCTGTTTTGGTAGATCTGGTATCTAGTAGATCCGATGAGGCAGGTGAGCTATTTAGATTAGCCTCGGGAGGTTTTAGAGACTCAACAAGAATAGCAGCAGGTTCTCCTGCGCTTTGGACAGACATTCTTATGGGCAATGCTACCGAGGTTGCCCAAGGTGCACGAGAGCTTGCAGACAGCTTGATTAAAGTGGCCGAGTACTTAGATTGCAAAGATCAAGAGGGCCTTAAAGCCTTTTTGACTAGAACTTCAGACATACGCAAGAGCATCCCTGCCGCTTGGATTCCCAATTCAGACAGGCTAGTTGGTCTTAGGATCTCTATGACAGATGGAATTGGAGTAGTTGCTGGTGTAACTTCAGCCGCTGGTCGCTTTGGATGCAATATACAGTCTATAGACATCGAACATATAACTGACGATTCGGCCATTCTTGACTTGCTGCTCACAGACGAGGGCAGCATTGAAGCTTTTGTAGATGAGCTTAAAAAGCTGGGCTACACAGTGGTAGAAGGTCCTCTAGAGATACATCCGTAGCAAGAGGTGTTGAGCTTGAGTATTACTCCGTTTTGCGGAACTGTTTCGGTTCCACCTGATAAGTCGATTTCGCACAGGGCTTTGATGTTTGCATCTATGGTAGATGGCAGATCTGAGCTTAGCAATCTTTTAGATTCTCAAGATGTTAGAAGTACGCTTGCATGCATGAGGGCATTGGGTGCTTCGATTGAGACAAGACCATCCGTTAATTCTGGGGCCTTTGACGCAACAGTGCATGGATGGGGATTGTCCGGTCCAAGCGAGCCAACACAGACTCTAGATTGTGGGAATTCGGGAACCACGGCCAGACTTTTGCTTGGGATTATTGCAGGATGGCCTATTAGGGCCACCCTTACAGGTGATGATTCTTTAAAACAGCGCCCTATGGCTAGGATTGCTGAGCCTCTATCTCAGATGGGTGCAAAGTTTTACCACAAAGATAAAAGCGAATGGCAGGCAGGCCAAAGCATCACCCTCCCTCTAACGATTGAAGGAACGGCCGAGCTTAAGGCAATAAATTACAAATCCCCCAAGGCTTCGGCTCAGGTAAAAACTGCAATTTTGCTAGCTGCCCTGCGCTGTGTAGACAATGCTATTTGCTCTATTGATGAGCCAAGCAAAAGCCGCGACCATACAGAGCTAATGCTTCCAGCATTTGGAGCCTCGCTTAGTGCAGAAGGCAGCTGCGTTAGCCTAAAAGCAGGCAGCACCCTGCATTCCTGCGATGTTTGTGTTCCTGGCGACCCTTCGTCTGCGGCATTTTTAATGGTTGCAGCTGCGATGGTGCCAGGTAGCGATATCTCAATCGAAGGCCTCTGCCTAAATCCCACGCGTACGGGTGCTTTTGATGTTGCAAAGCAGATGGGCTGCGATATTTCTATAGAGCCTGTGTCTTCTGTTGGTGGAGAACTTTGTGGAAATGTACATATTACCTATACCGATGGGTTGCGAGGAGTAGTTGTTAGGCCCGATCAGATTCCCTCTTTGATTGATGAGATTCCGATACTTGCTCTTTTGGCTACGCATGCCAAGGGAACTACAATATTTGAGTCTGTCTCGGAGCTGAGGGTTAAAGAATCAAACCGCTTAGAAGCTATAGTCTCAGGCCTTAATGCGCTTGGTTGTGAGGCTAAAGAGCTGGGAAACGATCTTGTTATAGAGGGCAAAATACCGTCTATAGGCGTTGATCTAGATTCGAATAATGACCATAGGCTTGCAATGACCTGGACCCTTGCCAATATCTGCCATGGCTTTGATGCCAAGGTTAAAGGGATGTCTTGCATAGATGTTAGCTATCCAGAGTTTGAAAAGGTTCTGGACAAACTTAGGGCTAAGGGAGGATCTAGCAAATGATTATTGCCATCGATGGACCCTCGGGTTCTGGCAAGACCACAGTGGCTGCAGAGGTATCCAAACGACTAGGTTTTAGAACACTAGATACTGGTGCGATGTATCGAGCAGTTACCTGGAGGGGTCTCCAGATGGGCTTTGAGCTTGAGTCTATAAAGGATCTTGCCGAGGACCTTCGTGTTCGCGATGAGCTCATTAGGGTTTCGCAGGAAGAAGAGATCTCCTTTGATTTTGATGACTTTGGTGTTCCTGTAAAGGTTTACATTGGTGGCGCAGACGTAAGCCAGCAGATCCGCACTCCTAAGGTTGATAGAACTGTCTCTGTAGTTTCGGCCTGTCCTGAAATTAGAACTGCCCTTGTAGCTCAGCAACGTAAGATGGCTCAGGGTGCAGATACTTTGCTAGAGGGGCGCGATATTGGAACGGTTGTCTTTCCAAATGCCGAACTTAAGGTGTTTTTGACAGCTTCTGCCGAGAAGAGAGCTCAAAGAAGAGCTGCTCAAAATATTGAACGCGGTATCGAAGGCTCAAGTGAGCAAGAAATACTTGAGGCAATTAAGTTTCGTGATAGCTTTGACTCTTCTAGAGAGTCAGCTCCACTTGCCAAGGCTGATGATGCCGTAGAAATCGACACCTCAAACATGTCTTTGGAGGAGGTCGTTGAACAGATTGTTGATCTAGCCCTGTCAAGAAAGGGCAGCAAATGAAAGACGTTAACTTTTACTACGACAATTCCCTAAAAGATGTTGGAATCCTGGTCAAGTTATTAGTTTGGATTGGTTGTTTTTTTGTTGGCGGGATACTTCGAATCATATTTAGGGCACGCTATGAAAACTTAGAGGTGTTCGATCGCTTTGGACGGGAACAGGCTGTAATTATTGCCGGAAATCATGCCTCTTACACAGATCCCTGCTTTGTTTTTCATGCGCTCTGGCCTAGACGTGTTCGATTTATGGCCAAAGGAAAGCTTTTTGAGCATAGGTTTTTAGGTCGGCTTCTTGCTTTTTTTGGAGTATTTCCTGTATATGCCGACGCTAGAGGTCGCCAAGCTATTAAGCGCTCTGTTAAATGTCTTAAACGGGGAGAGGATGTTGGCATTTTCCCAGAGGGAACTAGGGTTAAAAAACGCGACAAAAGTGATGTTCCATACAGCGATGGCGTAGCTTTAATTGCAAAGATGGCAGATGTACCCATTGTGCCTGTTGGTATTCAGGGAACTATTGATATCAGCCCAGATGGTTCAAAGCGTCTGCACTTTCCAAAAGTGATTCTTAGATTTGGGGAACCTGTTTATTGGAAGGATTTTGAGCCATATTACGAGCGCGGCGAGCTGATGACTGCCATAAGCAATGAGGTAATGCGGCGTGTTAGGGCTTTAACCGATGGAATTGATCCAGGGCCAACTCCTGCCGATGTTTTGACTCCCCAAAATAAAGTGGCAAAAAAGGATGCTGCCAAAGCTTCAGAAAAGGAAGCTGGCCAATGAAGATAGTTTTAGCAGAACCTTCGGGCGCATGTTATGGAGTAGAGCGAGCCTTGCAGCTTGCTCGCGATGCAGTTTACAGTGGTGATTACTCAGCCGTTTATACCCTAGGCCCACTTATTCATAATCCCATAGTTGTAGGTAGCCTCGAAGCTAGGGGTGTAAAAGCAGTTGAGTCGGTATCTGATGTTGATGATGGATGCTTGGTCATTAGATCACATGGAGTAACTAAGCAGGTGATGGATCAGGCAAAGCGCAAGGGCCTACCTCTTATCGATGCAACCTGTCCTCATGTAAGCCGTGTACAGCAAGAGACTGCAAGGCTCGCTAAAGATGGCAGGTTTGTTGTGATAATTGGGGAGCACGGTCACCCCGAAGTGGAGGGCATTGAGTCGTATTCGGGAGAAAATCACGCCGTAGTGCAAAGTCCCAGCGAAATTCCTGAGCTTGCTCCTAATACTCGCATAGGTGTGGTGGTGCAAACCACTCAATCGCAGCGTCGTCTCAACGAACTTGTTGATTGGCTGAGCCTGCACTTTGATGATATCGAGGTCTCCAACACCATTTGCTCCGCCACGCAAAAACGACAACTGGCTGCACGCCAAACAGCTCGTGAGGCGGATGTCATGATTGTTATTGGGGGCCGAAATTCGGGAAATACTCGCAGATTGTATGAGCTTTGCTGCGCTGAGTGTCCCAACACATATCACATCGAGTCGGCCTCGGAGCTGCAGCCCGACTGGTTTATGAACTGCGAAACTGTTGCTGTTACAGCTGGCGCATCTACTCCGCAATCTCAGATCGATGAGGTTTTGCGCAAATTAGAGGAGATATCTGGAGATGACAGCACAAGATAGCAAGGATAAAATCGCCGACTATGCTCCCACAAATCTTTCTCTACCTGTTGCGCGAATAGCCAGCGTTAAAGCCAACAGCTGTGCTTGGGATGCAGGCTTGCGTCCAGGTGATATCGTTGTGTCGGTTGATGGTTATGCAATGCGAGATATCATCGACTGGTTTTGGATTGCTGATTCTTCGGTTGCCTCCCTTGCTATTAGTAGCTCTGTCGACTCTTCTGTCGGTTCTGTTGCCGATTCTTCTGTTGCCGGCTCTGCCGGTTCTGTTGCCGATTCTGCAATTCGGGTTGTTGAAGTCTCGCGCGAATACGATGGCAGCTGGGGCTTTGAGTTTTCGGACAATATCTTTGATGGAGTAAAAACTTGCTGTAATGCCTGTACCTTTTGCTTTATGGCAATGCTGCCAGCTGGAATGCGCTCGACTCTGTATCTAAGAGACGATGATTATCGTCTTTCTTTTTTGCAGGGCAACTTTGTAAGCCTTAGCAATATGCAGGATGAGGATATCGAGAGAGTTATCTCAATGTCGCTTTCTCCGCTCCATGTTTCTTTGCATGCGATTGATCCTGATGTAAGACGCAAACTTATAGGCCCCAATCATGCTCGTGGACTTAAAGTTCTAGAAACTCTGCTAGATGCAGGGATTGAGTTTCATGCCCAGATTGTCTTGGTTCCAAACGTCAATGATGCCAAGGTGCTAGATGAAACCTTAGACTGGGTGCGCGCCCACAAAAATATCCTCTCTGTTGGAATAGTTCCTCTTGGCTTTACCAAGTTTCAAAATCGTTTTTCCCGTTCTTTTGGAGAAAGGAACGAAGCGCTTGCTGTGATAGAGCAGGTAGCAAAGCATCAAACAAGATGGAGAAAAGAGCGGGGCTGTACTGGTATTCACCTAGCTGATGAGTTTTATCTTGCAGCCTTTCCTAACGATGTCGAAGATCATCTGCCTCCAGATGAGTACTACGACGGTTATCCGCAGTTTGCAGATGGCATAGGCATGCTTAGAACTCTGATTGACGACTGGGCATCGATTGATTGGGAGGAGTTTTCGGCTGATCCTCTGTCGGATGCTCCGGAGTCAAGTGCTCAGGGGTCGGATGTTCAGATACTAGGTGCTCAGGGGTCGAGTGATCAGGAGTCGGATGTTCAGGTACCAGGTGCTCAGGGGTCGAGTGCTCAGGTGGCTGGCGCCCTAGGGTCAAGCACTCACGAATACTTACTCGTTTGTGGAGAAGCGCTAGCTCCCGTACTTAG
>CAZOMM010000018.1:0-11433 GCA_964581165.1 uncultured Coriobacteriaceae bacterium | reverse complement strand
GGACTCAGCCTAGATAACAGCGACGCCGCTGAGATTGGGCGAAAATCTGGCCTGCCTGTGCGCGTGTTATGCTATAACGCGTCAGAAATCGCCGGTCTTTTAAAGCTTTAGTCAACTTAGATCGGCAATCCAATATCAAGGTTCAGGGGATGAGGGGTGTCAGATGGCTTTGCCCATCGTGGCGGTAGTTGGGCGTCCAAATGTCGGCAAATCTACCTTTGTAAATAGAATCGCTCGTAGCTCAGAAGCAATTGTGCACGAACAGCGCGGCGTAACTAGGGATAGGTCGTATCACAAGGCCGATTGGAATGGCATCAACTTTATCCTTATAGACACCGGCGGCATCGAGATTACCGGAGACGACAGATTCCAAAAATCAATTCGCAGCCAAGCCTTAATGGCCGCAGACGAGGCCGACGCAATTTTGTTTTTGGTAGACGGCAAGGGCGGGCCAACAACGGATGATATCGAGATTGCCCGCATACTTAAACGCTCTAAAACACCCGTTTTTTTACTTGTAAACAAACTTGACAATCCCGATAACGAAAGCATTATTTGGGAATTTTTGACACTAGGCCTTGGTGATCCTTGGCCCATCTCTTCTCTGCATGGTCATGGCACCGGTGATCTTTTAGATGCTGTTGTTGATGTTCTTCCCAAAGATGCCAAAGAGGACGAGATCTCTGCTATAGACGTAGCTATAATCGGTCGCCCAAATGCCGGCAAGTCTTCGCTGCTCAACCGCATGCTTGGCCAGGAGCGCTCCATTGTCTCTGATGTTGCTGGCACCACTCGCGATGCAATAGATGCCTTGATTGAGCGAGATGGCAAAACATACCGCCTTATAGACACTGCAGGTATTCGCAAGAAAAGCGGTATTGTTGAGGATCTTGAGTACTACGGATACCTCAGAGCTATTCGTGCTATCGAGAGAGCTCAGGTTGCAATCTTGGTGATAGATGGAAGCCTTGGTCTTACAGATCAAGATCAAAAGCTTGCAGGTATTGCCAGAGAAAAGGGCTGCGCACTGATTGTTTGTCCCAATAAATGGGACATTGTTGGCTCTGCCGAAGAGCGTAAAAGAATTCTTGATAGGTTAGGAGATAGGCTCACTTTTGTGAGTTACGCTCCGGTTCAAGCTATATCTGCTCTCACTGGTCGCAGCGTTCACAGACTTTGGGACATCATAGATGCGGTAGATGCCAATCATGCAAAGCACGTTTCTACTAGCAAGCTCAATGCATTTTTGGCTGAAATTCGCGACTTTGGCCTAACTGTCATCAAGGGCAAGAAAAAACTAAAGATGAACTATGTGACCCAAACAGGACATAGACCCCCAAGCTTTACCTTTTTTTGCAACCATCCTGATATTGTGGATTCAGGTTATGAACGCTTTTTAGAAAACAGAATGAGGGAGCGCTTTGATTTTTCTGGCACTCCTATCAAGCTGCATTTTAGGCGCAAGGCATAAGAGAGGTGGATCATGGCATCTCCTGGGCTCGTAGCCGCAGGATTTATGATTTTGGGAGTGGCCATCTCCTATCTGATTGGCTCCATCCCAAACGGCGTGATTGTAGGCAAGCTATATGCCGGAGTCGATGTGCGAAAGCATGGCTCTGGAAATATCGGTACCACAAATACGCTTAGACTAGCGGGTTGGGTTCCTGGTCTTATTGTTGCAGTACTAGACATTGCCAAGGGTGCTTTAGGAACCTTGGCAATGATGCTTATCCTCTATCTCTCTTCTACCTATGTTCCAGATTCTTTTGGTGATCTTCTTGAAGCTTGGAACTCGGGCTATTTGTACGATTTGGCAATGGGCCTAGCGATGATCTTTGCCGTGGTAGGTCATATGTACTCTCCCTTCCTTAAGTTCAAAGGCGGAAAAGGCGTAGCTACATCTTTTGGCAGCTTTTTGGTTGTAGTACCTTGGTGCGCACTCTTTTCTCTTGTGGCTTTTCTGCTGCTAAGTGTTATCACTCGTTATGTATCTGTGGGATCACTTTCTGGTGCTGTAGGTTTGCTTATTGGAATTTGCACCGTTTATGCATCACGCACTGCTTTGATTCCTATAGCTGTGGCTTTAATCATCTTGGTTGTTTATGCTCACAGATCAAACATTCGCAGGCTGCTTAACGGTAACGAATCCAAGTTTTCTGTGGGTTCTAAAAAGACAGCTCAAAGAGCAAAAGAACTTGAGATGAATCCATCAGACGATGCTAGTTCCAATGAGGATAAGAGCTAGATAAGAGGTAGGTATATGCCTATAAAAATCTCACCATCAATACTTTCTGCCGACTTTATGAATTTGCAGTCAGAAGTTGAGCTTGTCTCTGGCGGCGGGGCCGACATGATCCACTTTGATGTGATGGATGGCCATTTTGTTCCAAATCTAACGATTGGTGTTCCATTTGTTAGCGCAATGAAGTCGATAACGAGTCTTCCCTTGGATGTTCATTTGATGGTGGATAATCCTGCAACCCAAATTGCTTGGTATCTCGATGCAGGTGCCGATATTCTTAGCTTTCATATCGAAGCATGTTCAACTATAGATGAAGCCTCTCAAATTGCTTATCAAATTCGCAGCCATGGTACAGCTTGTGGAATCTCACTTAATCCCGAAACTCCGGCTTCGGCAATAGAGCCGCTAATTGATAAGGTAGATATGGTGCTAGTTATGAGTGTGCACCCAGGATTTGGTGGTCAATCTTTTATTGAGGATTCGCTTGGCAAGATCACAGAGATTTCTCAAATGGTAAAAGCTAGTGGCAGAGATGTGTTGATAGAGGTGGATGGGGGCATCAATCCCACAACTGCTAGGGCTGTAGCTATGGCAGGTGCCACTTCTCTTGTAGCCGGCAATGCCATCTTTGGTGCAGACGATAGACTGGCTGCCCTGCAAGCAATTCGCAGTGCTGCTGACGAAGCTGCCGAAGCCGATGAGGTAGCCGAGGCCGATGGGGGCACCACGGCCAACAAAGGCGGCGAACCCGCCACGGCCAACGAAGCCGCCAATCAGGAGACACCCAGATGAGCAGCCCGGAGCATTCCGGCGAGATTGTTTACCTAGATTATGGAGCCACCACACCTATAGACAAACGGGTGTTAGAGCTCATGCTAAGCCTTCTTGAAAAGCGCTTTGCTAATCCAAGCTCTCTATATCAAATAGGCAGGGAGTCTAGGGATCTTCTCGAAGCCTCAAGAAAAACTGTGGCTGCCTGCATCGGAGCCAGAGATCCCCACGAAATTGCCTTTACCTCTGGCGGCACAGAATCTGACAACATGGCTGTTTTGGGAATTGCCGCTGCACGCGCACAAAAGATGCCTGCATCTAAGGGGCCTGGACACATAATATGCTCCTCTTTTGAGCATATGGCTGTCTTGGAAGCAGTCAGACATACCAAATCGCTTGGCTATCAGATTACGACCTTAAATCCCGGCCCTGATGGTTTTATAGATCCTGCCGAACTTGCCTCGGCAATTAGGCCAGACACTTTGCTGGTTAGCGTGATGCTGACCAATAACGAGATCGGAACAATTCAGCCCATCAAGCAAATCGCAGATGTTTGCCACGATCGTGGCGTTCCCCTTCATGCAGATGCAGTTGCAGCATTGGGAAAGACCCCCATAAATGTGCAAGATCTGAGTCTTGATGCCCTAAGCATTGCCTCACATAAGATTTATGGCCCTAAAGGAATAGGCGCTCTTTGGATTTCTAAGAAAATCCCTTTTGTCCCTTTAATTCATGGTGGTGGCCAAGAACACGGAAGGCGAAGCGGAACCCAGGATGTTCCTTCCATTGCTGGTTTTGCCAAAGCCTGTGAGCTTGCCTGTGGCTCTGATCAGGCAGACGAGATCCAAAGACTAGCAGGGCTTAGAGACCGCCTTATTCAAGAAGCTGTCAAGCTCAACTTTTCTTCTGGCTCCCCACACTGTGCTGTAGATATTCCCAGTGGCAACACCATGCAGCATCTTTGTTCCTTGGTGCCTCTTATTGTGCCTGGGCTTGAATCTGCCGAGCTTGTTAGAAGACTCGATTCTTTGGGAATTTGCGTATCTGGTGGTTCTGCCTGCGGTTCTACAAAACAAAGCGATAGTCATGTACTTGAGTCCATCGGACTTACTTCTAAAAAACTCTTTGCTTTTTGTCGCATAACAATGGGCAGATTTACTACAGACGCAGATGTGGATCGTTTTTTGAATGCCTTACACAAAACCGTCAACTCTTGTTGGGAGAAGATCTAAAAAATGCGAGCAGATACAACTAGGCTCATCGATTTTCATACTCACACGTATCTGTCTGGTCACGGAGAGGGTACTGTGGCAGAGCTGGTAGATGCTGCTGCGCGGCTTGGGATTTCTTCTTTGGCAATCACAGAGCATCTTCCGCTTCCAAAAGAAGTGGATCCAAAGCACGACTTTAGTATGAGCATCGATGAGATTCCTGCCTATCTAAGCGATATCAGGCAAGCGTCTGAGGCTCATCCCAATATGGAGATTGTCCCTGGCTTTGAGATTGATTGGCGAATAGCCTGCGAAGACTTTGTAAATCCAATGCTCTCAGATGGCAAAATGCTGCTACTTTCTGTTCACATGCTTTCTGATGACTGGTGTTTTGACGATCCGAGCCAGATTGATCAGTGGGATGAGCGTGGTGCCGATGCTATTTGGTCGGAATATTTTGACCTTTGGATGCAGGCCTGTGTCAGCACAATTCCGCATACCACAATGGCTCACCCCGACTTGCCTAAAAAGTTTGGGATTTGGCCATCGTCTGCCATTAATCTTGAGGCAAAGTATCGAGAGGCTGCTTCTTTGGCAGCTCAGATGGATGTAATGATCGAGGTAAATACTGCTGGTTGGCGTAAGCCTGTGGCGGAGCAGTATCCATCACTTGAGTTTTTAAGATGTTTTTCTGATGCTGGTGTTGAATGTTCGGTAGGTTCAGATGCTCACTCTCCAACAGAAGTAGGTTTGGGCATCAGAGAGGCCTATGAACTAATGCGTCAGGCAGGCTACACTCACGTAACTTATATAAGTTCTGATGGAGACAGAAGGAGGCTTGCTCTTACATGAAAAAACGTCAGATAAATCGTTCGATATTCAATAAATTTGGAGCGGGCAACAATCTCGAAGATATAGATGAGATCGATTCTTATCCTAGTTCTGATGCTCGAAATAGTGCTCCACATCAAAACGGTGATGAACAAGCAAGCCAACAAGCTAACAAACCAGCAGACAAGGATGTCAAGGTAACCAGCAAAACCAATAAGATGCTTTGCGTAGATCTGAGTTTTGAAACAGCTCAGGCCAACAAAGCTGAGTCGACAAGTGATAAAAACGGTGAGGACTCAGACGACAATAAGGTCGAGTCAGCAAACGAGTCAGCACCTAAACCGACGACCGAGCCAGTAATCGAGCTAGCACCTAAGCCGACAATCGAGCCAGTAATCGAGCCAGCACCTAAGCTGACAATCGAGCCAGTAATCGAGCTAGCACCTAAGCCGACAATCGAGCCAGCGAACTACATCCCAAGTATTCCAGATGGCCTGCACGGCCCTACTGTTGGCGATTTGCTGGAGTACCTATTCCGCTGTTATCCCGAAAGCTACTGTGAGCCATGGGATGCCTGTGGCCTTTTGGTTGGTGATTCCTCGGTTCCCGTGCGTGGCGTTGCCATTGCTCTTGATCCCGACGTAAAGATGATCAAACGAGCAGCAGATATGGGATGCAATGTTCTTTTGACTCATCATCCGGCATATCTAGAAGCTCCAAAAAGGCTTGTAGATAAGGCTGCTGGTGGCGACGATTCTGCCGCTCGCGCAATAGAGGCCATCAAGCACGGAGTGGCACTTATTGCCATGCACACCAACCTAGATAGATCTCCTTTAGCTGCACAAGCTCTGCTTTTAGAGTTTGATCTTGTGTATGCAGGCGAAATAATGCCTGCAGTAAATGAGGTTCCGGGCTTTGGCTGCTTGGCAATGCCCGAAATAGAGAAAGGCAAAATTAAACTTGTTGAGCTAGCACAGCGCTGCGTTGATTCTTCTGGAAGACGACCAAGAGTTTGGGGAGATCCAGAACATGAGTTAAAAATGATAGCTATCGCTAATGGCTCGAGTTCATCTTTGATGAGTGCTATAGTCTCCTCTGGAGCGGAATGTTTAATCACCGGCGAGATGTCATACCACAAGGCCTGTGAGTTGCATAATGCAGGTGTAGATCTTATAGAACTTGGGCATGATATTTCGGAGCTTCCCTTGGTTGAATGCCTCAGAAAAACCATTGAGTCCAATTCGGAATTCGCTTTTAACGTTAGAGTCCTCGATCCAGAGATGGCTTGGTGGCAACCGAGAATGGAGGAAGAATGAGCGAAGCAAACGATCTCGTTAAACTTCAAGAGATCGATTTAGATATGATGAGGTTGCGTAGAAAACTTAAAGAGCTTCCGCAGATTGAATCTAGGCGCAAAGTTATCGCTAAGCTCGATGAGGTTCAGGAAAAATCTAAAAAGATATCGGCCATGCGTTCTGAGTGTGAGCTCGAAATGCATAAACTGGCCGATGAAGATCACGAGCTTTTGCAAAAGGCAGAAAGGCTAGAAAAAGAGATCCAAGAACTCTCTGATTTTAGATCTGTTACGCATAGAACTCGTGATCTTGAAGGTATTTCCAAGAGACGTAACAAGATCGACTTTGATCTTGCAAAACTTTCTGAGCGTGTTCAAAAAATCTCTTCGGTCGAAGATCAAATTAGCGAGACAAATAAAAAACTCGATGCGCAAAGAGTCAAACTTGATTCCGAAATAAGCGCAATATCTAATGATGCAGCCGCTAAAATGGCCGAGCTTGAGGCTGAATACAGCACGGCTGCTTCTGGCATTTCTCATGAGACGCTGAGTCGTTACGAAAATCTTAAGAAGACAAAAAATGGTATTGCAGTTGGGGTTTTACAGGGTGAGCATTGCTCGGTTTGTAGAGTTGAGTTTCCGGAAGGCAAGCTGGTTAAACTTTTCAATGGGCCAGAAATCACTACCTGTCCGCAATGTCACAGAATTCTTGTAGTAACAAAGGGTGATGATGCAATCAACTGAGATGCCTATTTCTAATCAATCGGCTAACAGCTCCTATGCTATGCATACCGATGGCGGCTCAAGGGGAAACCCGGGGCCTTCTGCCGTCGGTTTCTCTATTTCTAAAGATGGTTCTACTATATGTGAGGGCGGATGGCCAATTGGTAAAGGCACCAATAATGAGGCTGAATATCAGGCATTAATTTGGGGAATTAAAAATGCCTTAGAGCTGGGCATTTCTGAACTTGTTTGCGTTGCCGATAGCGAGCTTATGGTCAAGCAGCTAAATGGTGAGTACAAGGTCAAAAATCCTAGGCTTAAAGAGCTATACCAGCAAGCATGTGAACTGATATCTCAGTTGGATTCATGTGAGATTTCCCATGTGCTTAGGGCTTCGAACAAAAGACCTGATGAGCTTTTAAACCAGGCCCTAGATTGTGGCAGCCCTGTTGGAACATGGACAGTACCTTTTGATGACTCGAATCCAGCTTCTCTTTTTTCTGATGATTTAGCGATGGAGCGCAAGGTGGCGGAGCGCAAGGTGGAAAGTTGCGGGGCAGCGGGTTACGGGGAAGCGAATCCCGCAGTAGAGGGCCACGAGGCGACGGACCATGGAGCGGCAAAGCCCGAAGATCCAATTCCGGCAAATCAGCCCACAGCGCACGCAGACCAGCCAATCTCACTCGCACAAGCAAATCAGCCCACAGAACAGCCCACAAAACAAGCCACAGTTTTGCTCGGTGTAACAGCTTGCATTGCTGCTTACAAGGCCTGCGAAATTGTGAGGGCCCTACAGCGAGCTGGGGTGCGAGTTAAGGTTGTTATGACCCAAAACGCAACAGAGTTTATTGGGCCTACAACATTTAGGGCGCTTACGCGTGAACCTGTTGGACTTGGTATGTTTGATGCTGCAGCAGATCCCATCCATCATATCTCACTTGCAAAAGAAGCTGATTTGATGCTGATAGCTCCCGCTACAGCAAACTCACTTGTAAAACTTTCGCTTGGAATTGCAGATGATCTTTTAAGCACAACAGCCTTGGCCTGCAAGGCTCCTATTCTCGTGGCACCCGCTATGAATACTGCCATGTGGGAAAATCCAAGAACCCAAGAGGCTGTAGATCGGCTGCGCACACAGGGCGTAAAGATTATCCTTCCAGACACAGGCTATCTAAGCTGTGGCGACGAGGGGGCTGGCAGGCTTGCCGATCTTGATAAGATTGTCGATGCTGCGCTTGCGGCTCTTCCAAAAAGCGGACCGCTTGCAGGCAAAAAGATCTTTGTAAATGCAGGCCCCACTTATGAACCAATAGATCCTGTGCGTTTTCTAGGGAATCGTTCTAGTGGACTCAGCGGTGCCTTGATTGCTAGCAGGGCTGCTGCCCTTGGCGCAGATGTGACGCTTGTTATGGGTCCCGGAACTGTTAAAGACCCTGCTGGTGTTACAACCATCCATGTACAAACTGCCCTAGAAATGTTAGCTGCCTGCGAAAAAGCCTTTGAGGTCTGTGATGCGGCTGTGTTTACTGCCGCAGTGTCCGATTTTAGACCGGCAAAGGCAGCGAGCAGCAAGATCAAGAAAGATGAACTCGATCTATCCAAAGACATAGCCTTCTCGATAGATTTGCTAGAAAATCCAGACGTATTGGCAAGCCTTGCCTCGCACAAAGAGCATCGCTTTGTTGTGGGATTTGCTGCTGAAACTTCTGATGTCATCGAAGCAGCCAAAAACAAGCTTGTTCGCAAAAATGCAGATCTAATAATTGCTAATGATGTTTCGAATCCTGAGCTGGGTTTTGGGACTGAAAATAATCGCGTTTGGATTGTTAGTGCCGATGAAGTGCGAGACAGCGGAGTGCTCTCAAAACACGACGAGGCTGTTATTGTAGTTGATGAGATTGTTCGAGCTCTAACAAACTGAGAGAGCACTCTAGTTAGGTAGGGGACAATGTCTACAGACAAAGCCGTTCTAGATACCAAGCAGTTTGCTGATGTGCAAGATTCAGATACCGAGCAGGCCAGCGATTTGCAAGACTTAGAAGAGCTAAAGCTTCCCAAGATCAATATTGGTGCTCTGCTTATGCCCTGCGTATGGGGTCCTGCCCATGGCTACTGGTTTACGATTCTTTTTTATCCCCTGCTGATTTTTTTGGATACAGCAATTAGGAATGCTGTTGATACTGGTGGTGCGGCAATTCCAGTTGCAGTCATTATGACGGCAGCAACTATAGGCTTTGCTTTCTTCTTTGCTAAAACCTGCGGAGTTAAAGCTTATGCTCGTGTTGCGCACAGGCTGAGTCCAGAAAAGTATCTAAAAAGAGAGCGAATTTGGGCCGTAGTATCTGCGCTTATTCTGGCTGTCTTTTTGACACTTGCCACGATTTACAACCTGTACTGGTATTGATGTGATTTGAGAGCAGCCCATTTATTCAACAACGGCAGGCTTGGCTCTTTCGGAGGCTTTTCTAGCGGCTTTCCCAGAGGCTTTCCCGGCGGCCTTTCCGGCAGCTTTTCCAGCACTCGGGCACAGATCGCTTATGAAGCAATCATCGCAGTGTGGATTTCTTGATGAGCAAATTTCGCGTCCAAGAGCAATCCATCTGTGATTAACCGAGTTCCAAAACTCCCTAGGTATTAAATCCAAAAGATCCTGCTCAACTTTGGAGGGATCTTTGCTTTTAGAAAAGCCTAAGCGTCTTGCAATGCGCCCCACATGAGTATCAACAGCAATTCCCATTGCCTTACCAAAGGCATCATTCAAAACTACATTTGCGGATTTACGCCCAACACCTGGGAGTTCCTGTAATTCTTCTAGGGTCTGCGGAACCTCTCCACCAAACTTTTCGAGGAGTGTGCGAGCACAATCAACACAGCGCTTAGCCTTGGTCTTAAAAAATCCTAAGGAATGAATAATCTCAGCAACTTCGGCTTCGCTAGCAGATGCCATTGCCTGGGGTGTTGGCCACCTTTTAAATAGCTCCGGAGTAACTTTATTGACAGCCTTGTCGGTAGTTTGAGCAGAAAGCAAGACAGCTATAACGAGCTCAAAGGGATTTTTCGAATCTAGATATCCCTCGTTTGAGGGGTAGTGCTCTTCCATCCTATAACAAATCTCTAGTGCCCTAGATCTCTTTGAAGCCTTGGATTCTCTAGCAGCCATAACTTAAGGTTCCCCCTGTAAATTCCCTTACAAATTCCCCTGCAGGTTTCCCTTGCAGATTACCCTGTCAATTCCCCTGCAACTCCTCCAGCAGATCCCCTTGCAGATCCCCCTGCAAATTGATCACTTAGACCCACAAGCATGTTTTGGCGATTATTAGCGCGCTATTATCAAGCACATCAAATACAGCATTAAAGACAATGCTTTATGCTTGATTTTAGAAACAGCAATAATCATACCTACGAGAAAGCTCACACTCGAATGCTTATAGACTCTCTAGAGACAATATTAAGCAAGTGCAAGGCATTTAAAGACATAGAGATCGCATTGGATCTTGGAGAAAGTTCTGTGCTTGGAGCACCTCCGGTTGTGCGCTCTTTGTTGGCTGCGGCCCTGTTTGCTAGGTCTCCCAGACCTACGCTAATTGTGATGGCCGGAGAAGATGCCGCAAGACGATTCTCGCTTGGTCTTTGCCTTTACCTAGGCCGCGATAAGGTTATGCAACTCCCTGCTCCAACTCAGCCTCCGTGGTCTAAAAAAGACGAGGATCCCCATATCGCAGGTAGAAAAGTCAGGGCTTTGAGTGCTCTTTATAATGCAGAACCTGTTGTGGTTGTGGCTTCTGCCCGCTCCTTGCTTAGGCTCTGTCCTCCGCTTAGCTCAATGAAACTAGATCCTGTTAGTTTTAAGCTCGGCGAAGAATTCGAGCAGGGCTATGAATCTATTCCAGACAAACTTGTCGAGCTTGGCTATTCAAGAGTCCAGCAGGCTCCAGACAGGGGAGAGTTTTCTATACATGGCGATTCCATAGATGTTTTTTCTGCTGAGGCTCCCGCTCCTGTTCGTATTGAATTTTTTGGCGATGAGGTCGATCGAATTAGGCGCATTGTGCCATCAACAGGTCAGACAGTTTGCGATTTGCAAGAAAGCTCTGTTTATGCAGCCCGAGAGCTTTTAGTAAGCCAGACAGATATTCAAAGGGCGCAGAATAGATTGTCTGCGGCTGGTCTTCTCACATACGAGCTAGAGGCAGATCTAAACTCGATTGCCCTAAACGGTGTAAAAGGAGCTCAGGCTCAGCTAATGCCATTTTTGTTTGGTGACAGTTCCACTCTAATGGAGATTGCTAGCAAATCTACTTTAACGATGCTTTTGGAGCCTAGATCTATTTTTGATGACTGCTCGAGATATTACGAAGAGC
>CAZOMM010000017.1:10495-30721 GCA_964581165.1 uncultured Coriobacteriaceae bacterium | reverse complement strand
TCTCACGTATTTGTAGCCTTAGCTTTTATGTTTTGTATCGCTGGCTCTAATATCGTCTCGCTATTTTGGTGAGATCTAAAAGATTCTGTAATGCCCTCGCCCGCTCCCTCTTCTTTAGCTTCCCTAGCAAGAACGATCTTCATTGCCTCAATTGCACATTCAAGCATTGAATAGTCAGGCTCAGCAGTTGTGAGTCTTTGCATCTGAAGCCCAGGCCATAAAACAAGCTTTACCAAGGCTTTATCGGAATGTTTTCCTGCCCATTTAACAGTAAGCTCATAGCCAATTCCAGCAATAAGCGGAATAAGCACTATTCTCGAAGCAATAACTACAAGCAATTTAGCAAGAGAGCCTTCTGTAAATCCAAGAGCAATGCATATCTGATCGATCGGCACAATCGAAAATACAATAATGGCCAAAATCATCGTCATAACTAAAAATGCAGTCCCGCATCTAACATGTAGGGTTGGAAACTTCGCAGCATTTTCTGGTGTGAGTTCTAAGCCATGTTCATAGCAGTGAATAGTTTTGTGCTCAGCTCCGTGATATCTAAACATTCGCTTGATATCAGAAATTCGAGAAATAAGGCAGATATAGGCTATAAAAATAGCAACTCTAATCAGTCCATCAACAATATTCCAAACAACAGGGCTCGAATCGTAATCGCCCACCAAAAGATTAGAAAGGGCAGCAGGCGCAATAACAAATATGGCAACTGCGAGAACTATACCCAAGATAGTTCCGACTACCATCGTAAAACGTCCCTCGCCCTTACCATCCTCATCCTTGCTGCTCTCTTTAATATTGGAATTCTCGTTCGACTGTGCCTGAATTGGCTCAGCGGATTTTTTCTGTGCAAACTCGGTTAACTGCTCCTGGTTAAGCTCAGTAATGGTGGCAACATCGTTTGTAACTCGCTCACCCATAGAGACAGCATTCAGATCAATATCACTCGCAGAACATATGGTTGCTGCATCTTTTGTGCTTCTAGGCTGCTCTGCCTGTTCGGCCTGCTTGGCTGCAATTTCTTCGTCTTCTTCAAAATCCAAAGCAGTATCTGTGGCAACATCTAGAGCCTTAAAGCCAAACAGCAAGGATTCGAACAACTTGTAACAGCCTCTGATAATTGGCCAATTAAAACAGCGAGGCCTATTGCTTGTATCCTTGATGTCATGAGATTCGGTATGAATTTCTCCACTTGGAGTGCGAACGGCCACGGCCCAGTTGTACTTTCCGCGCATCATTACGCCTTCCAGCAAAGCCTGGCCTCCAATATGAG
Source organism: uncultured Coriobacteriaceae bacterium (assembly GCA_964581165.1). Taxonomy (GTDB): domain Bacteria; phylum Actinomycetota; class Coriobacteriia; order Coriobacteriales; family CADBOM01; genus CAZPAN01. Next base: position 29,442 of record CAZOMM010000017.1, on the reverse strand, counting down.
TTTGGCGCAGCACACCTTCTGTGTCCTGGGCACGTTTAATATCGCTGGTCTTAGACATCTAGGATCTCACCACCCTTGGAAATGGATCTCCGCAGCTCATAGAACCTTCGGGGCAGACCCCACGTTTGCAAGGTGCTCCTGCATCCAAAAAAATCATTGGAGCTGTTGGACGAACAAGCTCAAGCATCCTATCGGCAAGTTCGCGAATTTCCCACTGAGCGCGGCGGCAACAACGAACACTAAAGAAATGCAAAAGCTCCCTGATGTTCATGCTTATAACTATCTTACTTTCACAAGCGTTTGGAAGCACGTATCTGGCATCCTCGGCAGGAACCCCGCTTTCAAGCAATGCAGCATATGCCTCCCAAGCAGCATCAATTGCCTTATCGAATACCTGTTGACGATCAGAATCAGAAGAAATCGAGTTTGGAACAACCACATTTGGCTCAGCATCAAAGCGAACATAACGCTGCGATTGCTGGTTAAAACTCGCCAATCTATGACGGACAAGCTGATGCGTGAGTGCTCTTGATACACCATCTACTGCAAAGGTGTAATTTGCGTGCTCTAGCGTAGAGTGATGGCCCGAGCGCAAAATGCTTGAGAGCACCGAAGATACTTGGGCATCAGACATGGTTTCCATAAGCTCAGTGGCTCCAACCGAGGCATAGCAAATTCGAGCCGCAGTGGCCACAGACCTCTCTGGATCAGCGGTGTGATACAGGAGATTTACATTCACTTAAATATCTCCCTCAAATGTACCAAGAGACGGTAGGCACATACTGCCATCCGTCTCTTGCCTTAGCTGTCATCAAATATAAAAGATGAAAATCCAAAGCCCTAGTTTTAGTCGGCTTATTCAGCAGCCTTTTCCTGAGCATCTGCATTCTCTGCAGATTCAGCATCGCTATCTTTAGCGGCCTCTTCAGCGGCTGCAGCTTCTGCCTCTGCACTGGCTGCTGCCTCAGCCTCACGAGCTGCTTTTGCCTCTGCCTTCTTGGCAAACTCAGCAGCTTTTGCAGCCTTCTTAGCAGCCTTCTGCTCGCGAGCAGCCTTCTTGGCAGCTTCTTCTGCTGCTGCAGCCTCGGCTCTTGCAGCCTTTTTGGCCTGCTCACGCTCGAGCACTGCACTCGATGCAGAACCATACCTATCGGAAAAGCGTTGAACACGTCCACCAGTGTCAACAAATTTTTGCTGACCAGTAAAGAATGGGTGACACTTGTTGCACAAGTCGATGCGCATTTCGGACTTAGTTGAACGCGTGACAAAGCTGTTTCCACATGAGCACCTAACAGTGCACTCAACATAGTCGGGATGGATATCCTTCTTCATCTAACACTTACTCCTTTTCGATAATCGTCTTGGTTTCCGAACAAGACTCGAAGCCTAAAAAGGTTAGCACCGCCTTAAAAAAAGCCCTAGCTATGTTCTATAACAGGTTTCTAACTAAAGGTCGATGGAATTGCTGTTCTTGCCCTGCGCAGCCTTTTTGGCAGTTCTCATCAAAAACTCTGTGTTGTTTTTGGTTTGCTTGAGGCTCTTAATCAGCATCTCCATTGCGCGCTCTGTGTTGTTTAGGTTTGCAAGCACCCTACGCAGCCCCCAAATAAGCGGAGCTAGCTGTCCATCAATGAGCAACTCTTCTTTACGAGTGCCTGAGCTAATCGGATCGATTGCCGGGAAGATTCTGCGATCGGCCAAGCTCCTATCGAGCTTAAGCTCCATATTGCCCGTGCCCTTAAATTCCTCAAAGATAACCTCGTCCATCTTCGAACCAGTATCAATAAGTGCACTTGCCAAAATGGTTAAGGAGCCGCCATTTTCGATATTTCGAGCTGCGCCCAAAAACCTCTTGGGGGGATAAAGCGCAGTGGAGTCGACACCACCAGACAAGACACGCCCCGATGCAGGTTGTGCGAGGTTGTAGGCCCTAGCAAGTCTCGTAATCGAATCAAGCAGAATAACAACGTCGTTACCTGCCTCGACCAAGCGCTTAGCACGCTCTATTACTAACTCTGCAACCGCAATGTGATTTTCGGAAGGCATATCAAAGGTAGAAGAGATAACCTCACCTTTAATAGAGCGTTCCATGTCGGTGACTTCTTCTGGGCGCTCATCCACAAGAAGACACATCAGATGAACGTCAGGATTGTTAACCGAAATCGATGCAGCGATATCTTTGAGAATCGTGGTTTTTCCTGCTTTTGGAGGAGAAACAATCAAACCACGCTGGCCTTTTCCAATTGGAGCCACTAGGTCGATGGTGCGGGCTGTGATCGAATCGGCCCCATGCTCCAAAACAAGCCTTTCATCTGGATAAACCGGAGTAAGATCAGCAAACTTGCAGCGCTTCTTTGATTCTTCGAGAGTAAGGCCATTGATTGTATCTATACGATGCAGTGCCGAATACTTCTCGGTGTCACGAGGTGGTCTTACCTGCCCGCAGATCCAATCGCCCTTTCTAAGCCCATTGCGTCTAATTGTGGACACTCCCACATAAACATCACTTTCGGAAGGGAGATAACCTTTGGCCCTTAAAAAGCCGTAACCCTCAGAAAAAAGATCGAGCACACCCTCGCAATCAACAAATCCTTCTGCTCTAACCTGTGCATTGAATACCAGATCTACAAGTTCGTCTTTTCTGGTTCCATGCTTAATCGAAATCCCAAGCTCCGATGCCTTGCTCCTAAGCTCAACAACCTTCAAGGCAGCAAGATCCTCGCGATTAACCTGCGGCTCTACAGGCTCATGAGAAGACTGATGATGTCTACGTGGCTTGCGGCCGCTACCCTGTGTGCGACTGGAGTCTTTACCACTATGGGAGTCGGAACTCTGACGGCTAGACGACTGTCTGCTGGTTTGCTGACGACGCTGACTGCTCTGTCTTGAATCCGATTTACGCTGCTGCTCGCGAGTGCCTTGCTGTTCACGACTGCTTTGATCACGGCTAGACTCTCTTCGAGCAGTGGCAGTTTTGCGCTGCGGCTCGCGACTTTCAGATTCCGACTGAGCAGAGTCTGTAGAGTCCTGTGTAGGCTCTGCTGAACCCTCATTACCTTGTGCAGTGTCTGCATCCGAAGTCTCTTGAACAGCAGAGTCATCGGATGTAACAGGACTTTCTTGAACAGCAGAGCTTTCTGGAGTGTCCGCAGGGCTTTGATCTAAATTGCTAGCGGAATCGGTGGAATCAGTGGAATCGGTAATAGCAGGCTCTTCACTTACGATTGCATCAGCTTCAGAATCAGGCTTCGCAGTAGGGCTTTTTTTGCTTTTCCTCGTACGCCTAGTCGTAGGCTTAGCTTCAGGCTCAGCAGGCACATCAGTCGTGTTTGTCGTAAAGAGAGTTTCTGATTCGGCAGCATCAGCTAAATCTGCTGAACTTGTAGCTGCAGCTGCAGATTTGCTGGAGTCGTTTGTGTCAGAAGCATCTGTGGTTTTAGAACTGCGCTTACGAGTACTACGACGTGTGCGTGTAGTCTTTTTTTGAGGTTCTTCCTGATCGAGAAGCTGCGATGTGGTGTCGACATCGCTTACTTGGGGCGCAGATTCAACAATTGTTGCATCTTCACTTGGAGTCATGCGTTTTTGACCTTCTCCCAATCGTTAGTGAATAGTTCGATACCACGGTCGGTAAGAGGATGCGTAATACATTTTGCGAGCACGTTAAATGGAACCGTAGCAATATCAACACCCATAAGTGCTGCCTGGCTCACATGATTGACGCTGCGGATAGAGGCAGCGATGATCTCAAGCTCTTCCGCATCGATACCAGCGCCTGTAAAGTCGTAATTTTTAATGGCGATGACTATGTCTTCGAGCTGGGATAGACCGTCCTCGCCAATATCATCAAAACGCCCGATAAAGGGGCTAATATACCTAGCTCCAGCCCTAGCAGCTAGAACAGCTTGAGGCACGTTAAAAACAAGGGTCATGTTTACTGGAATGTTCTCCTTGGCCAAGATCCTGGTTGCAGCTAGACCTGCAGCACAAACAGGAATCTTAATTACCACATTGTCGGCAATTTTGGCTAGCCTGCGAGCATCTTCGACCATATCGTCAACGGTACTGGCCATAGTTTCGGCCGAAACTGGACCATCTACAATTTTGCATATCCTTGCAATATGATCTGGGAAGTCATCGAGCTTCCCACCAATCCTTGCATAAAGGCTTGGATTAGTGGTAACACCTGCAAGCGCACCCCATGATGCCGCCTCAGTAATTTCGTCAAGGTCGGCAGTGTCGACGAAGAACTTCAAAACTGTCCTCCTATTTCTTTCTATGACAAAGTCATACAGATCTAGCTGCGGGACTAGCCCACTATTAACCTAAATAAGGAACATATACGCCCAACCACAGCTGTAGCCAATAAAGGCCTAAGGGCGTTTTTTGCTGGGATTGTCGCCAAAATTCATATGTCAGGATTCTCGAGAAGGTGCGCGCAAAGGACTTGGCGCGCAAAATCGCTCTCTACTATGTGTAAAAGTGATTCGAAAAGGGATTTGCCTTACCGCATCCACGGTATGATAGCACAACCTTCTTTAGCAGAAGTATTTATTACATATTCCGGGTGAATGGATGCGAATAAAGAGCCGGCACTCAGCATGAACGAAGCATGAAGTCCGAAGTGCCGGCTAGTGAAGTTTATCAAGATAGAGAGTTTAAATTTCTCTGTGTTAAATCGGGATTGCTACGCTTATTGGATGGGTGCACAGAGGCCGCACTGGACTCGGACAACCCTCTAGTCTAACTCGCTAACATCTATCCCATCAGTTGCACCATATCCAAATGCACTAGCCTCCGAAGAAGGAACTTTTGGCTGAGGAATGGAGCTAGGCTTGTACGAACTCTGAGGAACAGGGTCATTTTGCCTAATTGAATCATCTGAGGCGCTAGGAGCCTTCCCATAAGAACGCTGAGCTGCCATTTGTCCAAAAATCGATGCCACACTAGACCTATCAGCAGAAGGCTCTAGGCCTCTGCTCTCAAATGTTTTAGTTGCATCATCCCTAAAATGCTCTATAAGCGTCACAAAATCGTTAACAAAGGCCTTTCTGGAATTTTCGAGCCTTTCAATCTCGTCAAGTACGCGCTGCTTTTCGGTCTGAGCTTCGGTCACCAAGGCTCTAGCACTAGCATCTGCCTCACGAAGGATCTTCTCTGCCTCTGCCTTGGCCTCTTCCTTGATTTTGTTAACACTTTTCTGCGCAGAAATAAAAGCATCAGAAATAACTGACTCATCTGCTTGTTGCTCACTTAGTCGAGCCTGAAGCTTTTCGACCGTGTTGCGCAGGCGAGCGATTTCGACATCCTTCTCGGGGTTAGGAGCATCCGTAGCCTCGAGCTCTTTAATACGCTTCTGATAGTCTGAGTGTAATTGATCGATCTCGCTGGCAACGGTCTCCAAAAAATCGTCGACCTCGCTCATGTCGTATCCGTTACGAGAAGTTCCGAACCCCTGCTCATGGATGTCCGTGCTGGTGATGCTCATTTATCCATCCTTCCAACTGGACCTCCCCGATAAACCGGCAAAGGTCCGATGATCCTTAAAACCAGATATACGCACCTGGTATATACCTAAAAGTAACTAAATACTAACCTTACAAGCAATTGTAGAACAAATATTGCAATTATCGGACTAAAGTCAATTCCACCCATCGATGGTAAGATCCTTCGAAAAATACTCAAGTATGGTTCGCAAATTGCCCTCAATGCTTCATACAAGCTGGCCACAAAGCCCCTGTTGTGTGGAAACCACGACATCAATACGTAAACAAAGATAAGAAATACGTACAGATTTGCAGCTGTTTTAACTATCGTTCCAATTGTGTAAGAAAGCATCTAATCTCCCTGAGCAAGCTCTTTGGATCGACGTGCTGCAGCCGTTACTCCAGACGAGATTGCTTCGACAACACCAGACTGCCTCATGGCATCTAGTGCAGCTACTGTGGTACCTCCAGGGCTACTAACAGCATCTATTAACTCATCCGGAGATTTGCCCGTGCAATCTAGCAGTGTAGCAGTACCTGCCATCGTAGCTGAGGCTAGTTTGAGCGACAGATCTGCGGGGATTCCAAGTGATGTTCCTGCCTGAGCCAAAGCCGAAACAAAAAGGGCAAAATAAGCAGGTCCGCTGCCACTAATTGCAACGACCCCATCTTGAAGCGATTCATCTAAAAGAACTGCATCTCCCATGCATCTGAATAGCTCACAGGCAAGCTCTCCCTCAGATTCGGGTGTATTTTCTCCCACCGAAACCCCAACCATACCTTGACCCACCATAAGTGGAGTATTGGGCATGGCTCTAATTACATAAGCATCTGGAAAATAAGAAGAAATTGTCGAAGTAGAAATGCCAGCAGCTACAGAGATAATCCTTTTTGGAGAAAAAGTTTTGGTCTGAACCAAGGCAGATAAAACTTGAGGCAAAACCTGAGGCTTTATTGCAAGAATTGCAGTATCTGGGTTTGGGGCCTGTGAAGCATCTGCAACACAACGTACCCCAAATTGAAGCTCAATATTCCTGCGTTTTTCTTCCCCAGGATTGGCAACTGTCACATCTGCGGCAGAAATGCCAGCAGAATCGATCATGCCAGCAAGCATTGCCTGACCCATTCTGCCGCCACCGATAACTAGAATGCTTCCTAGCCTAGACCCAAGGTTGTCACCAGAAGGCTTGGCCTCATCTGACACCTAGAGCACCCCCGCGTTTTTAAGCTGCTGAATCTCGGATTCGGTAATCGAAACTCCACTCTGCGACAAGAAGTAAGCCTTACTTCCAATCTTTTCTACAGAGCCACCGCTTACACTTACAACCCCAAAACAAAAATCAAGAACACGGCATGCCAGCTCTGGTGAAATTGCACCAAACGAAACTACAGCCGAAGCACCATTCTTAAAGGCTTCAGAAACCTTGGCGACATCGGAATAAGCAGTTGGAATAACTGTAACGATGCGTCTGGTTGCTGTTGAAGGGCTGGGGCTTTTGGGAGGAGTTTTGGGAGGAGTTTTTGGCTGGACTTGCTGTTGTGAATCCTGTGGAGCAGGCGGCTCGGGTACAGAACTACTCAAAGGTACCGTAATTCCTTTTTGAAGTGATTCTAGCTCTTCACGAGCAGCAGATAGAGACTCTTCTGAATGATTTGAGTTGCGTCCCAAACCCTCTCGAGGCTTGATGTCGTACATCTGAAGTGAAGACTCATAATCTGGAGTAGAAGATGCCATTGGTGAATCCGAATGACCTCTAGAGCTTTCATAGGTTTTGGCTCTAACGTCGTAGTTGCCTACCAGAGGAGTAACCTCGGCCAAACGGCTCTCGCGCCTAGCTCCCCCATCTAAGGTCTCGGGCCACGAAGAGGCCTTTGAAGATTTTCCACCAGAAGCAGATCTTGGAACTACACGACCAGACGGTGAAACATTGTCTTCATCATAATTGCCCGAATAGTCGTCGTTGTCGTACTCGTCATCTTCATAGTCATCGTAATCGTCGTACTCATCATAGTCGTCATAATCATCGTACTGATTACGGTTAGAGCCAAATCCAAACCTGTCTTTTACGTTGCTGAGAATACTCATAGCTTTACTCCAGATTGTCGACTACCTAACGTACATTTAATGCTTTGTTTTACTGTCTCGTTCTATCCCAATCTAACGTAGTCTAAGCAAATATCGAATGCCCAAGCCTAACAAGAGTAGCCCCTTGCTCTATGGCTTCCTCAAAATCTTGGGTCATTCCCATAGATAATTCAGACAAAATAATGTTATCTGTATCTACCGTGCTTACTTTAAATTTATCGCGAATTTCACGCAAGTTTTTAAATACTTCTCGAGCTACCTGCGGATTACCTTGGGGGGCCATTGTCATCAAGCCTCGAACTTCTACATTTTTAAGTTCTGCTGCATGTTCGATAGCCGACTCTAGTTCTTGTGGTAAAAAGCCATCCTTTGACGTTTCGCCGGATATATTGACTTCAAGCAAAACTGGCTGAACAAGGCCCATAAGAGCTGCCCTTTTGTTAATTCCATCAAGCACTCTAATAGATGAAACAGAATGTATTAGACAGGCCAATCCAACAATGTCTTTAATCTTATTTGTTTGTATTCTGCCGATAAAATGCCAGTTTACATCGGGGAACTTAGCTGCTTTGACTTTGATTTCTTGGGCTCTATTCTCCCCAAAATCTACAAGACCATGTTCTATTGCCACTGCAACTTCGTCAAAACCAACGGTCTTGCTTACAGCCACCATCTTTACTCCGGGGTCATCGGGATTATCTGCTCTACCCGATTTTTCCATAGTCTGAGTAATTGTCTGTAAGGTTCTTTTGATGTTTGAAGCGATCCTGTCTTGTGTTTGTTGATTCGTTTGCTGATCTGCAGCCATCTTCTTTATGCCTCAATTCGATTATTCAAAGCTTAGCCTCTAAGGCAAATTCAAGAACCAAGCTTAGGCGGTTTTACAGCAAATCACAGCAAGGGGTTAAGCTTGGGTAGTTTTACAGCAAATCGCGCCAAAACGTCCAGTTTTTCCACCCTCTGCCCTGTGTGAGAAAAACTTATCAGTGTTATCTGCCACACATAATTCGCTCTCGATAATTCGCTCTATATCCATACCAGATGCCAAAAGAGAGGACTCCACTGCATATCCCAAATCGAGATGTCCACACATCGCATCACAACCCGATCCAAACTCAGAAACAAAGGAATCGATCATCTCTGGACTAACCTCATAACAGCAAGAGCCTATGTGTGGACCAATATAAGCATTCATATCCGATGGGGAGCAATTCGAAGCTATCGATAACAAAGTTACTGCCTTGCCAGCAATTGATTTAAGAGCTCCTCGCCAACCTGAGTGCACAACGGCAAAAGATCCATCCGGAGCAACAATGATAATAGGCACACAATCTGCAAAGCACAAAAGCACTGGAATCCCAGCTTGGGTGCACACTACAGCATCGCAGTGAGTTTGAAGAATATCCTGGGGATGCACTTCTGCAGCAGCAATCACTTTGGCTTTGACCTCAGCGATCTCGGCTTCTTTTTCGAGCCTAGATAAATTTGAATTGTCGTCAACTATTGTAAGAATTGCTTCTCCATGAACTTGGAGGGGATTAACAAGCCTATCAGCATAGGCAGAAAGTCCAAGAGCCTCGAGCACTAAAAGCCTATTGGCCTGCACACAGGAGGGATCGTCTCCCACATTTAAGCCGAGATTGAGAGAATTCCATGGCTCTGAACTCTTCCCACCATCTCGCATGCTAAAGGCCAGCTTAAGTCCCAAGACATCGAAAAGGGAGGGATCGGAGACAAATCCAATCCCTCCCTCTATCGACGCACAATCTGCCCTCAGCTCAGTAAGTGAGGGCATAGGCAGCATGTTTGCCAAATAATGTGAATCCAAAAGTCTTACGCCTCTGTTAGAAATCCCTCTTGAGGAAGTCGGGGATATAGTTTTCATCAAAGATGTTAGTTGCCGCAGATCCAAGGTTAGAGTCCGCATAGACATCGCGAGGCTGGGCTGGGCTAGGTTGAGCAGGTGCCTCAGGTTCTTGCGGTGCAGGCTCTTCCTCAAAGTCGAAAGAGTCCTGAGTAGGAGGATCCGTAAAGCCAGTAGCAATAACGGTAACCCTGATCTTGTCATCGAGAGTATCGTCTATAACAGAACCAAAGATGATAGTAGCCTCGGGATCTGCCGACTCGGTAACAGTGGTAGCAGCATCAGAGACCTCATAGAGTCCCATATCGCTTGCACCTGCAACAGATACGAGAATTCGTCTTGCACCAGTAACAGAGGATTCTAGTAGCTTGGACTCTACAGCCTCTGCCGCAGCCTCAACAGCTCTGTTCTCGCCAGAAGCAATTCCAATGCCCATCATTGCTGAGCCTGCATCTTTCATAACAGTGCGAACATCAGCAAAGTCTAGATTGATAAGACCTGGAATTGTGATTAGATCGGTAATGCCCTGCACGCCCTGCCTAAGAACATCATCGGCTTTGCGGAAGGCATCAAGCATGGTGGTTTTTTTCTCGATAATCTCGAGCAATCTGTCATTGGGGATGACAATTAATGTATCGGCCTTTTCGGCCAAGATTCCTATGCCCTCAATAGCCTGCTGGGTGCGCTTGCGGCCTTCAAAGCTAAAGGGCTTGGTAACCACAGCTACAGTGAGAGCGCCAATGTCGTCGCGAGCAATCTCTGCAACCACAGGAGCTGCACCAGTGCCAGTGCCACCGCCCTCTCCAGCAGTGACAAAAACCATGTCGGCCCCAGCTAAAGCTTCGGTAATCTCATTGCGTGATTCCTCAGCAGCTCTAGCGCCAATCTCTGGTTCGCCGCCTGCGCCGAGGCCTCGGGTGTATTCCTCACCAATGTGAACAGTTTGATCGGCATCTGACATGAGCAGTGCCTGGCGATCTGTGTTCACAGCGATGAACTCTACGCCCCTGATTCCTGCCTCGACCATCCTGTTTACTGCGTTTGTGCCGCCGCCTCCGACTCCAACAACCTTAATGACGGCAAGATGATCCGATGCGGATGGTTCAAGCATATTTGCACCTTTCGAACGTTTATATAACCGGGCGAAACTGAAACCAATTCTCTCGAAAAGGACCAGACTCGCTATAACCGGACACAATCTTGCATATTTTACATCAACAGTTATAGATGGTATACAACTCCTCGGCTCAAACAGTGAATAGTTAATCGGCTGTAGGCTTTTTTAGGTAAGCGATTGCCAAAGGAATCGCATCTATTACATCTTCTGCCATAACAGAGGCCGTACCCAAATGCTCCTCTGCCACCAAGCCTGCCTCCCCATGAATCCTTGTTCCTAGAGCCGCTGCCTCAAAATCACCAAGGCCCTGTGCTAAGTAAGATGCAATTATTCCTGCAAGTACGTCGCCTGTTCCAGCCTTGGCAAGCGCTGGAGTTCCATAAGAACAGTCTAAAATACGACCTTGAGTGACTATTAGAGTTTGTGGACCTTTAGCCACCACCACAGCACCTGTTGCTGAATTAATCAAAACTGCATCGAGTTCCCTTTGTGTAGCACCGATGATGTTGCCACCTGCACCCTCAAAACCTGCCCTGCGACATGCGTTGGCAAGACGAGTTAATTCTCCATCGTGGGGAGTTAGCACAGTTTGAAGGTTTTTTGCCGAGCGTAGTGAAAGCTCTGATATCAAACTGGTGGAAGCTTCTTGCCCTGACCTGTTTACGGAAGCTCCTTGTAAGAACTCACCTGTGCTAGCCTTTTGCCGTCTTCTGTTTGAAAAACCTGCAATGGCATTTAGTCCATCGGCATCTATAACAAGAGGAACTTCTATCTCTAGTAAAAGGCTACGGATAGTCTCGACAGTATGTTGTGATCTCCCCATGCCAGGCCCTGCTAAGACAGCATCCAGATGCCCCAGCTGTGATAAAACCCGTATTGTTGCTTCAGGATCAATTGCTTCACTAAGACCATCAAAGCGATCGTCGGAAGCCTTACCGACTCCGATTACAGGGATCGACAACAAATGTGATCTAGCCACCTGTTCCATGGATGAAGGCACTATAAGAGTCGTGTAGCCAGTGCCAGTACGTGCAGAGGCCTGTGCAGCCAAAATAGGTGCCCCGGTGTAGTGAGCAGAGCCACCAACTACCGCCAATGAACCTCGCGTGTACTTATTTGCGTCATCGCTAATCTTGGGAATGAGTGAGGCATATCGTTGATCGTCCCACATAACCGAATAAAACAACAGCGGAGTTTTTTCAGGATTTTTCATTTCTTAGAGCCCTTCCCCCCGATGACCTGCTAGCTATTTTGATACCCCCACGGTAGCCTGTTAGCCAGTTTAAGGTCCGGCCTATTTATAACTTCTCTATCTTAAAGCTGAAATCTATCTTAAACCAGAATAAAGATGATGAGTGCATAAAAGTCGCGTTGGATTCGGGCAATAACGCTTACAGTCTTTGTTTTACAAATCAAGCTTCTGTTTGTGTGAAATTGATTTCCCAACGATGGCCTGCTGTCGGCTATTAGAGACCTCTCCACGATGGTCTGCCGACTATTTTTAGAGGCCCCTCCACGATGGTCTGCTAACAACCCTTACATTAATGTAGGAAACCTCGCCTTCGTGTTCCTCGAGTATTTCCTCGGCAACACGAATCTTTGTTGCCATATCCTCAGAAGAACCAAAGGCAATCTCAACACCACTGCTAAGCGTTACGCTGGTTGTATTGTCGGTGCCTGCAGTTATAGATGATATCTGTGTGCGAAATTCTTCATCCGATTCAGTGAGTATGCTGAGTGCATTGAGCAGTCCCTCATCGCTTTCTTGAGCTCCAACTTCGGGTGTTACTCCTGTCACAACTCCCGAAATAAGTGGAACTTCTGCAAGCTCGGCAACTGTCATGTAGACATCGCTGCACACACTTGGTTCTGATTGACTAGATTGAGATGTGTCACTCGAATCATCAGTAGAGTCCTCACTGCTATCGCTATCATCGGTCGAAGAGTCAGAATTCTCGTCTGTGGCAGCATCGTCTGTGGTGGCATCATCTGTAGCAGCATCGTCACTTGAATCCGATTCTGTATCCGAATCGCTACTGCTCTCATCGGAGCTTGTCGAATCATCATCTGCTGTGCTGTCGTCATCTGTGCTGCTCGCATCGGTTTCTGAACTTTGCCCATCATCTGTGCTGGAACTAATTACATATTCTCTTGCCTGTTCAGCACCAGTCGAAGAAACTTGGCTCATCCACACTCCACTATCCGAAATCAACCAATACTGAGCAGAACCCGAAGATGTGGAAGGGTCAATTTGCACTAAGGCACAAGGAAAGGCCTCTTCTATAGAAAGCACTAAAGTGTGGGGAAATGATCTAGAAACACTCACTGATTCAATCCAGGGGCTTTCGGATAATCGTGAAACTATTGCACCTGTGTCTACATTTAGTAGGTTTGCTCCCTCTTCTACATCGACCATAGAAGTAAGAAGATCACTAGAAATTCGCGAATACCCCTCTACCTCAACCGACTCGATTTTAAAAACATCTGTACTAGCAAGAACTCCGTAGGTTATTCCTAGAGCAACTACAAACGCAACCGTAACAACAGCAATGCGTTTTGGTACAGAAAGTTTACGAGATCTATCTCGCCTATCATAAGAATCCGAATTAAGAGTAGAGCCGCCATTGCGATTAGAGTCAACAGCTCCCTTTTGAGCTGATAATTCTATGTTGCGCGACCGGCCTCCAGTTCTGGATCCACCAGTTCTGGAATTTCTGCCATTTCTGTAGCTTCCACCAGTTCTGGAATTCCTAGCAGTTCTAGAGTTCCCACCTGTTCTAGATCCACCAGTATTTCTGGATCCACCAGTCTTCCTAGATCCACCGGTTTTTCTAGATCCTCCAGTATTAGATACAGAACGTCTCTTTTGGCTAGAAGCCGATGAATTTGATCTCCGGCTGGAGTTGGACGCCATATAGATCCTTGACCCTATCTCTTACAACCGTAATTAACGCAAGCACGTCTTCTGCAGTAGCATTATCAACATTAACAATAAAATTAGCGTGAACCTCTGATACTTGGGCTCCCCCTATGCGATAGCCCTTAAAGCCTGCATCTTCTATCAGCTTTCCAGCCGAAATCCCAGGGGCATTTCTAAAAATACTACCGGCATTTGGATATCCACTAGGTTGAGTCTTTTTGCGCCTACGAAGACTTGCTTCCATTTTGCCACGCATAAGATCTTTGGATTCTTCTTTGATCTCAACCTCGGCCTCTAATATCACTTCGCCTTTGGGAATCCCAGAATAACGATAAATCCAAGGCAGTTCGGCGGCCCTATACCTATAGAGACCTTGCCCTGGTCGATAAACAATCACAGAACGGACAACCTGGCCCAATGTAGCCTCACGTACTCCGGCATTCATAAATACAGCACCCCCGAAAGATCCAGGAATACCTACTGCAAACTCAAAACCGGAATAGCCCATCTTAAAGGCTTCTTGCACCAAACGCCCTAGCTGCATTCCTGCGCCACAAACCATAATTCCAGACTCTTCTAATCTAAAAGACCTAAAGTCACGGCCCAAAGTAAGCACTAGGCCATCAAAACCCGAGTCTGAAACCAATAAGTTTGAACCCTTGCCTACTACCACCCATGGCGAATCGTTCTGATCGGCAACTTGTATGGCATGTTCAAGATCTGATACCGAATCACATTCCACATAGGCTGTAGCTGGTCCGCCAATTCTAAAAGTCGTATGTTTAGACATGGGTTCGTTTGGAACGATTCTCCCAACACCCATGTCTAGCAGGCGCAGATATGCATCGGTCGCAGTCATCCTAGCTCTCCTGTGCTTCTAAGCGCTCAAGAACAAGCGGACCGATGGCTGTAACGTCACCTGCACCCATCGTAATAAGTAGATCTCCCGGATTTAGCGACTTGGCTAGGGAATCGATTATGTCGTCCCTACGCGAAATCCAAGAAATCTTCTTTTTTGAATCGTGGGCAAGAACCGAATCTACGATTGTTTTACCGGTAACTCCGGGAATAGGTGTCTCGCCTGCAGAATAAACATCCATAACAGTAACTATATCTGCAAGGTCAAAGGCCTTGGCAAACTCTTTAGCTAGGGCTTTGGTGCGAGAATACCTATGGGGTTGAAATAACACATGTATGCGCGAAAAGCCCATATTAGAAGCAGCAGCAAGAGTAGCAGCAATTTCGGTAGGATGGTGACCATAGTCATCAACAATAGTTACTCCTGCAACCTTACCCACAAGATCAAATCTGCGTCTAACGCCTTTAAATGAGCTTATGGCCTGCATCGCCTTATCTAAGGGAAAACCAATGTGATCCAAAACCACAAGCACAGAAGCAGCATTTAGCATGTTATGAATGCCCGGACTATGAGAGAGTTTTCCTGTGGCTGTACGACCATCGGGCATCGTGATCGTAAATGAACCATCCTCATGAGCCTTGAGGCAAACATCACATTTTTCGCTTAGGCCATACAAAACAAGTGGTGCCTTACAAGAACTGCGCAAAAGCTTAGCTGCCTCGTCTGAATCTCCGCAGGCAACCAATAATCCATCTGGTGGAATGCTAGAAACAAAATCGGCAAAGGCAGTGTATATCTCCCCAATACCACCAAGGTAATGATCAAGATGGTCTGCCTCTATGTTGGTAACAATTGCAATGTATGGATTGAGATAGGTAAAGGAGCCATCGGACTCATCGGCTTCTATTGCGCAGTATTCGCCTGAGCCAAAACGAGCATTGGAATCAAAATCGTCAATGATTCCTCCAACCAAAAAACTTGGATCTGCATTCAGCTCAACCAAAGCACTTGCCAACATTGAGGAAGTAGTTGTCTTTCCGTGAGTTCCGGCAACGGCTATGACTTTGAACTGCTCGCAAACCAAAGCCAGCATCTTAGCCCTAGGCCAGATTTCGATCCCAAGCTCTTTGGCGCGAGCAAGCTCAGGATTGGAATCTGGAATTGCACTCGAAACCACCGCCACATCGGGATTAGATTTATCTATATTGGCTGCAGAATGCCCAATCCAAACCTCTATCCCCTGTGATCTAAGCGACTTGGAATATTTGGATTCTTTGAGATCGGAGCCTGTAACAGCAATACCTAGGCTGCAGGCAACCGAGGCTATCCCACTCATTCCAACGCCGCCTATCCCTATAAAATGGACTCTAGAGATTTTTGACTCGTCATTCTTGATTTTGTTAGTTGTTTTACTAGATGTTTCCATCTAAGTCTCCAAATTCTATTTAAGCTTGGCAGCCCGTTTAGTTAGCTGCCTGTTTGCTTGGCTGCCTATTTGGCAAGCGCCTCTTCGGCAAGATCGGCCACCCTAGAGGCTGCATCAACTCGACCCATTCCTTTAGCAATGCTTCTCATGTGCTCGCGAGCTTGGCTATCGGACAAAAGACTCACTACTCCATCGGCAAAATCACTTTCTTCAACCACATCATCGGCAAACATAAGCGCCGCGCCAGCATCTACTAAGGCACGGGCATTGCTTGTTTGATGATCCTCTGTTGCATAAGGATAAGGCACAAGCACGGCTGCAGCTCCTATTGCTGTGATTTCGGCTAGTGTAGTAGCTCCCGCCCTAGAAACAACCACGTCTGCGGCAGCCAAAGCATCGGCCATATGCTCAAAATATCCAGTTAGCATGTAGCGCTGTCCGGGGTTTTGCCAGCCTTTATGCTCATCAAAATCAGGACCAGAAGTTGCAACACCCTTGGATGCCAAGGCAGAACTAACCGTTTCTAGCTCCTTGGGTCCGCTTACATGGATGACTCTTAAATCGTCCATCTCCATCAGCTTAGGAGCTAAAGCGCTAATAGCAGTGTTGATGTGACGTGCTCCTAAAGATCCACCAAAAACTAGCAGCAATCGCACATCTTGGGGAATTTTGAGTTTTGCCCTACCTTCTTCGCGACTCGCAATAAGCATCTCGGGACGCACGGGATTTCCGGTTAGAACGATTTTGCAGTTAGCACGCAAAGCCGATCTTGCAGCTTCATATGTGATAGCAATTGCACTTGCATGGGGAGCAAGATATCTATTGGCCATTCCACAAGCAGAGTTTTGCTCATGCAAAATCAGAGGAATATGCATATCGGCAGCAGCCTTACCTACAGGTATCGATACATAGCCTCCAAAGCCAATCACAGCATCAATCTGCCTAGACTCAAGCCATTTTTTAGCTTGAGAAGAAGCTTTGAGGGCCTTAAAGGATGATTTGAACAGAGTCAGTGGTTTGGTTCTATTAAAGCCAGATACATCAAAGGCGGTAAAATCAAATCCAGCCTGAGGTGCAAGCTTAGACTCCAGACCATGAGGAGTTCCTGCAAAAAGCACCTCATGACCTCGTTTTTTGAGTTCTAATCCAACTGATATGGCTGGATATATGTGACCAGCGGTTCCTCCGCCCGAAATAGCAAAAATCAAATGGCTCTCCAATTCTGAATAACTATGAGATCAAGCTTAAGCTTTTATTAGCTCTCATTATGTTAAACCACCCTTGACATAGACAAACTAGGAGTACTCAACAACGAGAAACTCTCATCAAAGAATGCGCAGAAGCCTTTAGTGTTGTAAAACAAGGGCATCGCAGCTTATAGGCTACTATCGATGCCCTGCGCTTTTGGCGGTAATCAATATCTGGAGGAGCGTTACCCGCAACAGACTGAATGCGACGTCTCCTACGCTCAGGCTCGTCTTCGGAATTTTGTAACGAAACTGCCAGAACAAATCCAACCATAATCATAGAAGTTATAAGTGAACTTCCACCGTAGCTAATAAACGGGAGAGGCTTGCCTGTTACAGGTAGAACCCCTGTCACACAAGCAATATTTAGAAAAGCCTGAAAAACAATTGTGCCAGCCATTGAGTTACATACGATTGTTCCAAATAGATCGGAGGAAGTTCTACCTATACGAAAAGCAGAAAGCAGAAAAACCAAAAAGAGTGTAATTATCAATATTGCGCCAATTAGACCAAGTTCCTCACCGATAATTGCAAAAATAAAGTCGTTATAAGCGTAGGTTAGATACAGATATTTCTGAGTAGAATTACCCAGACCTACTCCAAATATTCCGCCCTCGGCAAATGCGTAAAAAGAGTTAACAATCTGGTAGCCCGAACCATACTGATTGCTCCAAGGGTCGAGCCAAGCATCGAGCCTGCTAGATCTAAAACCTACGAGTAAGACTGCAGCTACTGCTAAGACAACAATTGCGACCAGTGAGCCAAAAATAAGCTTGCGCGATACCTGGCCAAACCAAAGCACTATAACTACACCAGCTAGCAGCACTAAGGTAGTTCCAAGATCAGGCTGGATGATTATAAGAACAGCTGGGAAGAGAATCACCACGAGCATCTTTAAAATAAACTGCCTAAAAGTTCCTAGCTCGCCCGAGCGATATGCAGCAATTAGATACGCGCTCAAAACCAAAACGGCTATCTTTGCAAATTCTGAGGGCTGAATACTAATTGGGCCTATATAGATCCAACGCCTAGCTCCTAGGCCAATATAACCAAAGATATCTGTTGCTATGAGAGCTAGAACCGCAATCCACCAGACAATCCAAGGAAGTCGACCATTTCTCCACAGAGAAAAGGGAATAAATCGTGCAACTACTACTAAAGCAGTTACAGCAAGAAGCAGCATTAGAGCCTGTCGTTTGAGAAAATAAGCTGCATCTCCATAATCGGTATAAGCCTCTATCGAAGAAGCTGAGTACACCATTACCAAACCTATAGCCACAAGAGCCACCACGCAGCTCAAAAACATCAGCCTAGGAACGGCAATCGAAGCTGCAGATCTGACTCTACTGTTAGATTTACTAGAAAAACTACTAGAGCTTTCGAGCCTCATAAAATTGTCACTCCAAAACGTCCTTAGACTCTGAGTTTTTTAGCTCTAGCACCGCCGCTTTAAAAACTTCGCCTCTCTCGCCAAAAGAACTAAATTCATCAAAAGAGGAACAAGCTGGGGAAAGCAGTACCACATCGGGCGAAGCTGCTAGATTATAGGCTGTTTTTAGAGCCTCACGCATACCACTAGCGCTCAGCACAGCAAAGTCTTTATAAGCAGGAACACATCCCGAATCCAATGCAGATTCTATAGCCAAGGCTATTCTGGGACCTGCCTCTCCATAGCAAATCGCCATCCTGCACGAAGCAAGACAGGCTTTGGCTAAATCTAAAAGTTCTGTACCTTTATCGTGTCCGCCCAAAAGCATTATTACTGGACGATTGGGATAAGCCGTTAAAGCCTTGATGGCTGCATCTACATTAGTAGCCTTGGAGTCATCCACATAAAGCACACCATCAATATCGCATACCGCTTCTAGTCTGTGCTCCAAAGCTGCAAACGAAATGAGAGCTTGCTTTATGCCTGTATCGATTGGCGCAGATGCTTGCATGG
>CAZOMM010000017.1:0-10395 GCA_964581165.1 uncultured Coriobacteriaceae bacterium | reverse complement strand
GCCAAAGCATTTTGCACGTTGTGCTCTCCTTTTATTTGCAGCTCATCTACTTTAGCTAGCACATGTCGTAGACCATCAATCTGTACAGTTAATCTTCCATCGTCGATATAGGCAAATCCACCATGTTCAGGATTGGTGCCCAAGGGATGAAAAGCACAATCAAAACCAGCTGGCCCACCTATGCAAATAAGGCTATGACCTGCAGCTGATAGATCTTCTGCAATCTCGCGAGTATTGGGAGCTGTGCAATCTACTATGGCGTAGTGATCGGGTCCTTGATTGGCAAAGATTTGCATTTTTGCCCGTTTATAAGCCTCTAAATTGCCATGCCACTCAATATGATCGGGGCTTATGTTTAGCAAGACTGCTGCTATCGGATCAAAACTTGGCATCGATGTCAGCTGAAACGAAGAAAGCTCTGCAACTTTAAAAGCTCTAGAACTTATACCTTCTATTGCCGAAATACAGGAAAAGCCAATATTCCCGCAGGCTATAGCTTCTAAACCACAAGATTGAATCAAATGAGCGGTCAAAGAGGTGGTTGTAGTTTTACCATTGGTGCCCGTGATCCCAATCCAGCGCTCACCAGAAACCATAAAAGCTAACTCGGGATCGGTGATTACTCTACCTGCAGCAGCCGAAGCTGCACTAGAGTAGAACTTAGAAGACTGAGGGATACCTGGGCTAACTACTGCTAGATCAAAACTACCTTGTACTTCATCGCTATCAAAGACAAGATCAGCACCCAGCTTGCGTAAATCTTCTGCCTTTTTTTGAACAGATGGGTTTAAAGATCCTGCATAGACTGTTACAGACTCAACGCATATTTCT
Source organism: uncultured Coriobacteriaceae bacterium (assembly GCA_964581165.1). Lineage (GTDB taxonomy): Bacteria > Actinomycetota > Coriobacteriia > Coriobacteriales > CADBOM01 > CAZPAN01. Next base: position 9,564 of record CAZOMM010000017.1, on the reverse strand, counting down.
GGATTTTGGGAATTATGATGCTGATCACGGCCCTGATTATGACGCTGATTATCACCCTGATGACGACCCTGTGAAGCTTGTAAATATTTGAGACAAAAATTGGCAGTGTCAAGACCGCTAACTCCAAGCCCTGCTACAACAATCCTGCCAAGATTCATCAGCAACACCACCTAGAAACCTATCGAAAAGTACCAGGCAAATCCGATACTTGCCAATAGGCCCGAAACTATCCATAACCTTGTAACCACTTGCGGCTCCGACCAACCCTTTTTCTCTAGATGATGATGAAAAGGTGCCATCAAAAAGATCCTACGCCTTGTAGATTTAAAACCTATTATCTGAATTAGCACCGATAAGGACTCGGCTACAAACAATCCGCCAATAATAAGAGAAATAACCTCGGTGCCAGTCATAACAGCAACTGCCGCCAATGCTGTTCCAAAGGCCAAGGATCCAGTATCTCCCATAAAGATTTTTGCAGGATATGTGTTAAACCATAAAAAGCCAACACAAGCGCCGGCCAAAGCGCCGCAAAATAATGCCATCACAAGATTGTCGGCGCGATAAGAAATAGCGGCCATGGCAAGCATCGCAATCATCACACAGCCGGCAGCAAGTCCGTCCAAGCCATCTGTAAGATTAACGGAGTTGGACATGCCAGCCATAAGCAGAGTTACAAAAATGATGTAGAGCCAGGGAATCTGAAAGAATCCCTCTCCCCATGGAAGCCAGATGCTCAAGACTCCCAAGTTAATAGAAACTATGGGTGGTATTTCGACAACAGGCTCTACTCCGCAAAAATTAACAGCCACCAAACAAAATGCAATTGATATTAGAACCTGTCCAATTAGTTTGCCTTTGGGACTTAGACCCAAGGAGCGATGCTTAAATACCTTAGTAATATCATCGACAAAGCCCAAAAGAGCTGTAAGCAAGGTGGCGGCAATTACAACAGCCAACTGAAATAAATTGGCATACAAAGAAAACATGGACACAAAAATGCAAGAAAGTACAAAGGCGACAATAATAACCACGCCGCCCATAGTTGGGGTACCTGCTTTAGCAAAGTGTTCCTTGGGGCCTTCGGCTCTAATCTGCTGACCAATTCCTCTAAGTTTTAGCAAATGAATCCACAGGGGCATGAGTGCCATAGATATTACTGCTGCTAAGGCAATAGCTAAAAATATTTGAAAAGTTGGATAGCTAGCTAATCCTGTCATCAATCGACCAGACCCTTCACAATCCTCTCAAACTGCATAAACCTAGAGGCCTTAACAAGAGCTATATCCCCTGGCTGTAAAATCGACCTTATATCTTCGATGGCCAAATTAACATCATCGCATTCTAGTATTTTGCTAGGATCCATCCCTGCTTGCTTAGCACCAGCGGAGATATACTTTGACAAGTCCCCCACTGTAACTAGCACCTCAACACCCTGCTCTACACAATATTTTCCAAGCTCTTGATGTAATTTTGCGGAATCTTCTCCAAGCTCGCCCATGTCTCCAAGAATTGCCACATATCGCGAGGCCTTATCCATGTGGGTAAGAACAGATATCGAAGAACGCATAGACTCCGGACTAGCATTGTAGGTATCGTCAATTAGCGTGCTTCCGTTTTTGCATTCATGGATTTTCATATGCATAGCCTCGGCACCAATTAGCCCTAGGACTAATGCGATACGATTTGCTGGAATCCCAAGAGCAAAAGCAACTGCAGATGCAGCAAGGGCATCCACCACGCCAACCTGACCTGGCAGGCAAAGTTGGATGTGTGCTGAACTCCCATCGGGAAAAGAAGCATCAAAGCTTGGAAAACCTAGCGAAGAGAACTCCAGGTTGTATCCTCTGACTGAGCAGGCCTGAGAAAGTCCAAAGCTTAGTACCTGCACACCACGCTTATCAAGCTCAGCTGCTTGTAAAAGAACGGGAGTCATTTTGTCATCGCCGTTAACAACAGCAATGCCCTTGTTGTCTGGAAGGGCAGCCAAAAGCTCCGATTTAGCCAGTGCAATGTTTTCCCTAGATCCAAGCAATTCCATATGAGCAGTTCCCACATTGGTAACCACTCCTATATCTGGTTTTACATACTCACACATTGCCTCGATTTGATGACGCCCTCTCATGCCCATCTCTACCACAAGTACCTCTGTGCTTGGACTGGCCGAAAGAGTTGTCGCAGGAGCTCCAAGTTCATTGTTTTGATTGCCCGTGGTTGAGGCGCAGGCAAACTGAGAAGAAGCTAGCGCGCTGATCATGTTTTTGACTGTAGTCTTTCCATTAGACCCTGTGACAGCCACTACAGTTGCCGTCAAATGCTCACGATAGCTAGCAGCAAGCTTGGCTACCGAGTCTAGATAATCGGGGGCCACAAGCACGGCAGCCCCACTATCTCTAGCAGCTCCTAGAGCTTCTTCACCAGGATTGCGAGTACATATTGCCATGAGTGCACCCGATTGGATTGCCTTGGCTGTAAAGGAATTGCCGTCGACTTTTTCGCCAGGGACCGCCAAAAAAGCACTCCCCGGTTTAACTTGCCTAGAATCCCATTGAAGAGAGCTGATAGTAGCAGTCAAAACAGATGGCTCTACTAGCAGCTCTCCTTTAAGTGCCTCGATGGCTGTTTGAACAGACATGATCATCTGCTGGTATCATCTCCTAAAAGTTTAGCGAGCACCAACGAAGCCTCGACTCTGTCATCAAAAGACAGAACCTCGTTGCCAACGATTTGATAGTCCTCATGACCCTTGCCAGCAATAAGCACTGTGTCGCCTGGGCCTGCCATCAAAATCGCATGCTCTATCGCCTTTGCGCGATCTGGGATAACCTCGTAGCGACCCTCCCCTGCTTGCATGCCAGGCAAAATGTCAGCAATTATTGCATCGGGATCTTCTGTACGAGGATTATCACTAGTAACAATCATATAATCGGCAGAACAGGCAGCCTGACCCATCAAGGGTCTTTTTGTCCTATCGCGATCGCCTCCGCAGCCAAAGGCTATGATCAATTTGCCCTTGCTTATAGGACGCAGGGCTTCGATAGCCTTAGATATTGAATCGGGAGTGTGGGCATAATCAACAAAGACCGAAAATCCCAGCGCATCGTGAATACTCTTAGCATCCAGACCCTTAGCCGTAACTCTCTCGAGTCTTCCCGGTGTCTGCGGTGCCTTTTCAAAAGCTGACAACACTTCTTTGGACTCATAGCCCAGCAAATGACACACAGTTAAGGCCAAAAGCACATTCTGGACATTAAAGCCACCAATAAGCGGATAGTCTAGGGAGATTTCTCCATATGGAGCCTCGAATCTAAGAGCAGTATGTGTGGCAAACATCTCAGTGGAGATCGAATGAAAATCGGCATCTTCTGCCGAACCACAGGTGCAAACCAACAGCCCTCGCTCACGTGCAAGCTCAGCGAGCCTGCGCCCATACTCATCGTCTATGCAAATTGCTGCCTTATCTGAATAGCTAGGATCAAATAGTGCGGCTTTGGCCTCAAAGTAATTCTGCATTGTCTTGTGATAATCCAGATGATCCTGAGTGAGATTTGAAAATGCAAGCACAGCAAAGCGAGTACCTAAAACCCTCTTTAGGTCGATGGCGTGACTCGAAACCTCCATAGACACCTCATCGCAGCCCGCATCGCGCATTTGTGCCAACAAAGCCTGAAGATCAATTGACTCTGGGGTTGTGTGATCTCCATGCAAGCTCTGAGTATCTATCCTAGTTTCTACGGTTCCGATAAGACCGCATTTTTTTCCAAGAGATCTAGATGCCCAATCTACTAGATAGCTTGTTGTAGTTTTGCCATTGGTTCCAGTAACGCCCACAACATCCATATAAGTAGAAGGCTGTCCAAAAAATCGAGCAGAGCCAAGGGCCATTGCTGCTCTAGGATCATCCACTAGATACTGCTCCACATCCAAATCTAGTGGCCTATTTACAACCAGGGCACTGCAGGCTCTTTCAACTGCCATCGGAGCAAAATCATGACCGTCGCTGGTAAAGCCAGGTATGCAAAAAAACAGATCGCCAGCACTTACCTTATCTGATCTAGATGCAATCCCGCTTGCATCTACCTGTCCCTTGCCTAGGGCCTTAAACGACACATCGGCAAGAATCTCTTCGACTAGCATCTGCTCTCACCTCATTAACAAACAGCTAGGCTCTGCATCTATGTCATCACGCGCTGCACTATCCATGCCGTCACGCGCTGCGCCAACCTGCTGCACTAATTCGCTGCAATATAGACAGCGCATTGTAAACACCGCACCGTATTGCAATTGACTCCTGTATTGCAATTGACGCCCTAGACCGTTAAATCGGATCTAAGGCGCCTAAGAAATTTGCAAAATTTGCAAACTATCCAAGCAATCTTAGCTCGCAAGATCCAAGCAAAGCCTGCAACTTCTAAGCAAACAATGCATGTTAAGCAAAACCTGCAAGATCCTAGCAAATAATGCGAGCTAATTTACTCATTTACAACCATATATTTATTGGCGGCTTCACCCATCACTTCAGAGAAGATCGTCATTGAACTAGATGTGGAAGGATTGTCCAAGGCAACCACACATGCAAGCGTGCTGTTTGTATTAGCTAAAAACCCAGCAAAATCTATTATGTACTCAGAGTTAGAGTATTCTCCGCTCTCGCTTATCTTTTGCGAAGTACCAGTTTTGCCTGCAACCTGATATCCACTTATAGCTGCATTGGCTCCAGTGCCCTCGTTGACTACGTTACAAAGCATCTCGGTAAGAACATCACAGGTTTCCTCCGAAAGCACCCTACTGCTCTCGTAAGAAACTTCTTCTCCGCTCTCGGGATAAGCAATCAAAAAGTGAGGTTGAACCTGCACTCCACCATTTGCAACAGTTGCATAAAACGATGCTATCTGAATCGAAGTAACTGCCACGCCCTGCCCAAAAGATATGTTGGACTCACTTATATTTGACCACTCTTCATAAGACGAGAGCAGTCCCTGAGCCTCGGCTGGATAATCCACACCAGTGCTTTGTCCAAATCCTAAAGAAACTAAGCCCTCGTAAAAGTCTTCTGACTCCATACGCTGTTCCAGTAATGTGATACCGACATTGGAAGAATCAGTAAGAATATCTTTGAGACTCATACTAGTAGTGTCATGTGAGTGTGAATCTGAGATAACTGCGGTATCTACCTGCAATGAATCAGGAACATCTATGTATTCATCTGTCGAAACCAAGCCACTTTCTAGCAACAAGGCCGCTGTAACCGACTTAAAAATAGAACCGGGCTCATAGATATTTGAAACTGTTTTAAGTACCGAAGCACCTTCCTCGGCTTCGTCAACATTATTCAAATCATAAAGCGGAAGCGATGCAGTTGCATAGATCTCGCCAGTCTCACCATCAATGATGGTGATTTCGCCTCCCTCTGCATCGGAGCTTTCCGCATACTCCAAAAGGGTCTCTTCGGCAATCTGCTGCAAAGAAATATCTATAGAGATCATGATGTCTTGGCCATCAACAGCTTCTTGATAAACGGTTGTGCCTCCAAGTATCAAGATCCCGCCTTTTCCATATTCGACTTCTTGCTCTCCGTCGGTGCCCCTCAAAATCTCGTCGTATTGTTTCTCTATGCCCGATAGTCCCTCATTGTCATAGCCCACATAACCTATAACCTGACCTGCAATTTCCCCATATGGGTAGACCCTTCTGGTGTCATCTATATAGTGCAAAGCTTCGAGCGGGTTATTTCCCAGCTCATCTGAGTCTGCAGCCGCAGCCTCGGCCTCTAATTCGGTCTGTATTTCTGTATATCTTTCTTGGAGCTGGTCTTTAAGAGAGGTACTTGCCTGCCTTATTACATAAGAAAACGAAGTATCTTCTTTTGAAAGAGCATCGATATATGTAGACGCATCCTCTCCAGTAATCGCAGCTATCTCATTAGCGGTAGCCTCAGGATCAGTCACATCGTTTGGATCAACATATATGGTTACAGCGTCCTCAGACGTGGCCAAAATATTGCCATTACGATCGTAAATAGTGCCCCTCTTAGCAAAGATTGTCTCTACAGAGGTGCGCCTGCTGGTAGATTTGCTGCTGTTTTCCTCTGCCTGAACTACCTGAAGAAAAAACAGTTGAATGATCAGAGCCATAGCAAAAACAGTCAATATGGCCAAGAACCAAACATCTCTAGACGAGAATCTTAGAGCTTCGCCTTCTTCGAAAAAGCCACCACGAGATACACGACTCCACACTCGCCCAACAATCGGCACACGCACAAGGCCTCTTTGTCCTTTTGGAATGAATTGATCTTGCGCTTGGCGAGAAGAAGCCCTGTTGCTAACTCTAGGCCTTCGCTGATCTCGAGACTTAGAAAGTTTGGAATCTTTGCGAGCGCTTGCTAAGCGACTATCCTTGGCTAAACGACTATCACTGGCTAAGCGACCATCCCTAGCTAAGCGGCGACCGTTGGACTGTTGTCGATCGCTAACTAGGCGACGATCCTTGGACTGATGTCGATCATTGGAGCGACGTTGATCTCTAAGCTGGTGCCTGTCATTGAACTGGCGTTGAACTCTAGCTTGGCGTCGATCATTGTCCTGAGAATCAGCAGATCTTTGAACTTTGCGCTGCGCAAATCCTTTTTCGCTAAATCTAGCGTTTAAATTTTTGATATTTATAAAGCTGCGAATGCCATTCTTGATATCTGCATCTTTGCGAACATCATTCTTGAGCTCTGCATCCCTGCGGGCATTACTCTTACGACCTGCATCCTTGCGGGAATCGTTCTTGATACTTGCATCTTTGCGAATGCTATCTTTGCGATCTAGCGCTTTGGCATCGGATTCCACGCGTCGTCTATAAGAACTGCGATTTCGCCTTGTATCACTAGAACCAGCAGTATTGCGATTGCGGATAGGGCCGGACTTGGAGCTTGAATTGGCAGAAAACCTACGATTATGTTCAGAAATTCTGCAAGAAGAAGCCTTTTGATCGCGATCTGAAGTTCTGCGAGAAAAAGCTTTGAGCTTGTCAGAAAAATTTATTCCAGAAAACTTAGAGTTGCTGGAATCCTGAAAATCCTTCCATAAATCTCTGAACATGTTAACTACACCCTACCTAGATTATTGCGACGCAGAGGCCTGAACAGCAGCTTCGGCCGCAGTTTCGGCTTCAGCCGCAGTTTGAGCTTGCTCTTCGAGTAATTGGATATTTGAAGCAAGGGTACCCATTAGATCAGAAACAAAATCTGGGCTAATGTCTATCAGCTCAGTGCTTCCTTCAACAGCTGACATCCCAAGAGCCTGGGCTGCGTACTCGCTTATATTGTTCGAATTGCTGGCAGCATAGTATTGAGTCTCTAGCTCTTCACCAATCTGACGGGCTTCCTCAATAGAAGCCTCAATATCCGAAGTCTGGTTGAGTAAGTCTAGCGAAGAACTGAGCAGCCATATTCTTGCGACAGCCATTGCGGTAAGTAACACGGCTGCCACCACTAGGGTCTTGAACAACTTAAGGGCACGAGTATATTGCTCGGTGTCAAGACGTCGTCCATCGCCTGGACGAACCTCGATACTAGGCTTTGGTCTTGGCACCTGATCATAACTGTGTTCAAGTGCCAAGTACTCAAATTCTGAGTCGATCCTTACAGTTTCTGCTGCCATGTCAAATACGTCCTTGCTGCGATTATGCTGTGTTTAAGCTGTGTTTGTGTTTTGTTAATTGCTTCGTTTTTATTGCCACTACACCATCAGCAAAGCCAATAATCAGCAAAGCCAATAGTGCTGGACGTCAATTAAATGTTCCGAGCTAAATGGGCAGGCAACTAAATGAGTAGGCAATCTAGGCAAAGCTAGAATCAGATCTTTTTAGCAATCCTTAACTTTGCACTGCGCGACCTAGGGTTATCCTGCATTTCATCCTTAGCTGGAACCATCGGCTTTTTCGTCAAAATCTCCAGTTTGGGCTTTTTGCCACAGGCACAAACTGGTAAATCCAAAGGGCAAACACATCCTTGAGCAAAGTTTGTAAAGCTCTCCTTGACGATTCTGTCCTCCAATGAGTGATAGCTAATTACAGCAATCCTACCCTGTGGAAAAAGCCATCTTACAGCTGCCTCCACAGCGATCTTTAGGTCCTCTAATTCGTGATTGACTTCTATGCGAAGTGCCTGAAAGACCCTCTTTGCCGGATGTCCTCCACTGCGCTGGGCAGATACAGGAATCGCCGACTTGATCACATCCACAAGCTGCATGGTTGTTTTAATGGGAGCTTTTTTGCGTTGCATAACAATAGCCGACGCAATTTTGCTTGCCCATTTTTCCTCACCATAGTTTCGGAAGATCCGAGTGAGGTCTGTTGTGTTTGAGTTTGCTATGACCTCTGCTGCAGTTAAAGAGTTTCGATTACTCGGATCTCTCCGCATGTCCAAAGGAGCATCCTGCATATAGGAAAAGCCCCTTTCTGGAAAGTCTATTTGAGGAGAGCTTAGCCCTAGATCCATCAAAACCGCATCTACGCCTGGAACCTGTGCCTTGCACAAGATCTGATCCAGATTCGAAAAATTCCCCTGCATTGGACGAAAATCCAAATCTGGAAATTCTGTAAAAATCCTTTGACTTGCGGCCTCGATAGCCATCGGATCCTCATCTATGCCAATTAGCGTTCCGCCATCAGAAATGCTTTGCGCTATTAGCATCGAATGACCCCCGCCACCGAGGGTGCAATCAAGCACGATTGATCCTGACTTAAGCCCCAATCCATCGACAGCCTGCTGAGCCATCACTGGAGTATGCCGATATTCAGTTGTCAATTCCCTCATATTGAGAGTACTCTCCTTGCCCAATAACTTATCTGATCCACCTAAAAGGCAGTCCAGATGTCTTCGAGCTTAAAGTTGCCGATGTACTCGTCCCAAACATCCTTGTTCCACAAACACGCATGATCCTCGTCGCCAGTGATATAAACTGTCTTCTGAAGATTGGCATATTCGCGAAGCTTTGGTGAGACGCTAATTCTTCCCGCACTATCAATGTCAACTTTCGTCGCATGACTGTTGAAAAACTGGCGCATCATCACATGTCTTTGGTTAGTAGTATTAAATCCGCCATCTGCTTCAAACAAAGATTTTTTCCACTCCATAAAACCATCAGGCGAAAACACATTAATCTGACCATTTTGACCTGGTGCCAGTATTACTTCGTCGGGAAGCTGCTTACGAAATGCCGCTGGAAGCGAAACCCTGCCCTTGTTGTCCATGGTGTGTTCATACTCACCAAATAAACAACTGGTCAAAGTCACACCTCCTTGGCAATCCTAAGCTCTAACATGCCACAAGCCTCTCAACGCGTTAAATCCTATCCCAATTTATCCCCCCAATCAACACTATTGCTTCATTTCATGCCCAATCGCCTTTAGGTATTGACTTTTGAATTTCTATGTATATTGGGGCCTTGTGGAAAAGTTTTATGCTTGAAAGTATATTTAGTGGCAAACATTTGTTCTTGGCTCTAGATGTGCCTTTACCCTCGCCTATCAATGAGCTAAAACTACTTAAAGTTAAGATTTGTTAACAATTAATTT
>CAZOMM010000016.1:0-31413 GCA_964581165.1 uncultured Coriobacteriaceae bacterium | reverse complement strand
TGCTGTATCTGATTCAATCTATCAAATGGTAGTAAGTGCACTTAGCTGATAGATCCAACCAAGCTAGATTGCAAAAGATGTAGTTAGCTCATAAAACAAACAAATAAGCATCTCGAAAAAGGAAAAAGCCAAACAATCCTACACATAAGCGAGATACTAAAAGCAATAAACCTAACAACAAGGCCGGCATCCAAGGCTGGGTGTCGGCCTTTACTTAGGGTGTCGGCCTTTACTTATGGTGCCGAGCATGCCAAGTCAACTTATGACGAGCACGCTAGGTCAAAAGCCTCAAGATTCATATCTAGATAGTTTGGTTTTATACAGTACTTTAGAGCATCACGTATTTGCTCAGGAGAAAATCCAAGCATTCCAGATCCAGCTGCTGCACCCAACATAACGGTGTTTAACACCTTGGCACTCCCGCATTTATCACAGATAGCTGTGGGATCAATCAGATTGAGCGATCCAATCCTGCCAGACTCAGCAAGTCTTTTAAGATCTTCGATGATCGATTCAACCGAGTACTCAACTTCTTTAGAAGAACTTCCAGAAGGGCATATTCCCTGTGTAGAAGAAGCCACATTTTTCCCATAGCCCAGCAAGGATAAAGACCTCAGAACCTCGCCTGGTTCAAAGGCCACTATCACATCGGCCTGCCCAGTTGGAACCATAGGGGAGAGAAGCATCTCGTCTTTTGTTGCAATTCTTATATGGGTTACAACGCTTCCTCCACGCTGAGCCATACCAATAGTTTCGGCTGTTCTTACTTCTAATCCTGATTGAGCAGCTGCATATGCTAAAACCCTAGAAGCCAGCAGGATACCTTGGCCTCCTACACCGCAGAGAACTATTTGATTCATCGTACGGCCTCCTCAACATTTATTGCTTGGAAGGGGCAAACCTGAGCGCAAAGACCGCAGCCATTGCACTGAGATCGACTTATAGAAACAAGCCCGTTTGAAATCGAAAGTGCAGGGCATCCAAGTTCTCGTATGCAACGCAGACATTTTGTGCAGGCCGCTTCGTCAATAGATGCGCTTCTTGTAGAGCGCTCAATAGCAACGCACGGTGACTTAAAGATGATTGCAGAAGTTCCAGATGAATTGATCACTTTACTTACACAATCAATCGATTCCTCAAGATTATTTGGATCACACTGCAAGACCGGAGATACACCAATTGCTTCGAGTACAGCTGCTATTGAGATTGGATCGACCTTTGTTTTGCCGTCGGGGCGTTCAGACATTCTGATTCCTGTGCCCGGATGAGGCTGATGTCCCGTCATTGCCGTCGTGGAATTATCTAAAACCATCAGCTTTATGTCGTTGCCGTTGTAAACAGCATTTACTACCCCAGTGATGCCAGATGCAAAAAAGGTGGAATCGCCAACAAAGGCAAAGTTAATCGAGTCTGGCTCGGCTACCTTCATTCCCTGCGCCATCGTGATTCCAGCACCCATGCACAGACAGTTATCCACCATATCAAGTGGCATGGCATTACCGAGCGTATAGCATCCAATGTCTCCAGAGTAGTAGGTCTTCATGCCCTTTGTTGCCCTTTTTACGGCATAAAAGGCTCCCCGGTGGGGACATCCTGCACATAGTACTGGTGGTCTAGATGGGAGTGATACTGTTGGCTTTGCTACATCTTTGAGCGAGTTCTCTTTGGAAGGTGTAGTATCGGGATCAAAATCGCCTAGAAATGTCCTAATGTCAGACAAGACCGAATCGATTGAATTTTCACCTGTTTCCTTAGATGCATGATCGTTTTTACCCGAGATCAGAGTGTCTAGATGATGTCTGCCACAGACTGCTATGAGATTATCTTCAATAACACTGTCAAGTTCTTCTAGACAAAGCACGCGATCAAGCCCATCTAAGAAACGCTGCGCTAATGTATTGGGAAATGGATAGGGAGTGCCAACCTTTAAAACCCGAACGTCTAGTCCCGCTTTGTTTTGCTCTGTCAATAAATCATTCAGACGCAAGAGCGCTTCTATTGTGTAGGCGTAAGAAACTCCTCCTGTGGCGAATCCCAACTTAGGAGTGTCCTTAGAGCTTTTGGAATTTACGGATCCTTCAGCATTTACGGATCCCTCGCTATTTGCAGGCCCCTCGCCATCCATAGGCCCCACGCCATCCATAGGCCCCACGCCATCCACAGGCCCCTCGCAATTTACGAAACCTCCACTAAGTCCAAGATGCATCTCTTGTATCAGATTGAAGCTTGATTGCGAAAATTCCTCTGATATAGCTGGAAGATCCGAGAGTATCTTTTTGTGAGCTGCCAGTGACCTTTGTGGGAATATCACCCATTTTGGATCCCTCTCAAAACCATTCACTTTATGCGGCAAATAAGATTTAGGATCAATTGGATCGAGAAGTCCGCCTCCGTGGCTAATTCTCGTTGTTGGTCTTACTATTACGGGGGTTTCAAAGCGCTCAGAGATCTCAAAAGCCTCGATTATCATTGAGTAGGCTTCTTGATTTGTAGAAGGATCGAGTACAGGAACCTTTGAAAAAGATGCAAACCTGCGGGTATCTTGCTCGGTTTGTGAGGATATTGGGCCAGGATCGTCTGCAACAAGCAACACGACTCCTCCCTTAACACCGATATATCTAAGACACATCAAAGGATCTGCAGCAACGTTGAGACCCACCTGTTTCATTGTTACTAGACATCTCGCCCCGCAATACGATGCTCCTGCAGCCAGTTCAAGCGCTGCTTTTTCGTTTGTTGACCACTCTACGTGTATTTGCCCCTCGGGGTTGTTAAGGGCTATTGTTTCTAGCACCTCTGTAGAAGGCGTGCCTGGATAACCACACACAATATTGACTCCGGCTGCTATAGCTCCAAACCCTAAGGATTCGTTGCCGGTAAGAAGCCTAGCGTTGCCGCCAAGAAGCCCAGATCCCATTTTTGACCATATCCTCTCGCGCTCTCCATCCGGGATAAGTCCCGGCCATGGTGCAAGATGATATCATCAGACTAGTTTTCTAAATTTCGACTAATAGGATCTGGTCGGACAGAAACAAAAACAGAAACAAGTCTTAGGGAGAATTGAAGTTTATTAGGAGGCTGAAAGTGCAAATCGGCGAACAACAGATGGTGTTGATAAAGGAGCTTCTTGCCAATATCAAGGACAAAAGTGAGTTTTATCGAAAGAAGTTCGAAGGCATCGATGTTTCTAAGATAAATAGCTCAGAAGATTTTTATCAGCTGCCATTTACTACCAAAGCCGATTTGCGTAATGCATATCCGCTTGGACTTCAGGCGGTTCCCGATGAGAAAATTGTCAGGATTCACTCTTCGTCTGGAACCACTGGAACTCCAGTTATCATCCCCTATACAAAAAAGGATCTTGCCGACTGGGCTTATATGTTTAAGCGCTGCTACGAGATGGCAGGGGTTACTGCAAACGATCGCGTTCATATCACGCCTGGTTATGGCCTTTGGACAGCGGGGCTTGGATTTGAGGCTGGTGCAGAAGAGATTGGTGCCATGGCCATACCCATGGGGCCTGGGAATACAGATAAGCAGCTGCGTATGATGATGGATATGAAATCAACGGTGCTTTGCGCCACATCGTCTTATGCTCTGCTTCTTGCAGAAGAGATAGCCAAACGTAATATTGGTGACAAAATCCACCTGCGTCGTGCTCTAATTGGCTCTGAGCGCTGGGGCGAAAAAATGCGCGCTAGAATCGCAAAAGAACTGGGCGTAAAACTCTATGACATTTACGGCCTTACAGAGATTTATGGGCCTGGAATTGGTATTAGCTGTGACGAAGAGTGCGGAATGCACTATTGGGACGACTACATCTACATAGAAGTCATAAACCCAAAAACTGGAGAACAGGTCGAAGATGGAGAGATTGGAGAACTTGTTATCACCACTCTTCGTAAAGAAGGCGCTCCGCTGATCCGCTACAGAACTCATGACCTATCTAGGATCATCCCAGGACAGTGCAAGTGCGGACACTCCTATCCTCGAATTGATTCTTTAATTGGTAGGACAGACGACATGTTCAAAGTCAAAGGAGTCAATATCTTCCCAGCGCAGATGGAAGAGGTGCTTGCTCTTATTGCAGATGCGAGTAGCGAATATCAAGTTATGATCGATCACTTAAATGGCAGGGATATCTTGACGCTCTTCTTCGAAACTGATCTTGATCCTCACGACTTTCCTACTGTTGAACAGCAAGTTGTAAATGTTTTTAAAAACCGTATAGGAATCAGGATAGAAGCAAAGGCTGTTATGACAGGGGAGCTCCCACGCTCCGAAAAAAAGTCAACAAGAATCTATGACAACAGGTACTAGGAGTCACTAAGGGCCCGCACGTAGCCGGCACGTAGCTAGTGCGTAGCCGCCATGTAGCTAGTGCGTAGTCGGCGCGTGGCCGGTGCATAGCCGGCGCGTGGCCAAGACGTGACGCTGTGACGCACGTAGCGCACGTGGCGCATCTCGCATACATTTGCTTAAGGATGTGAGTGATAGAGCTAAGCTCTCAAAAACTGTATCTTCAAATGTTTGAGGGCTTAGCTCTTAAAGGCTGTGTGTCTAAATGTTACGGTTAGGGATTAACTCCCAAAAGCTAAATGTCTGAATGTCAAGGTCTAGCTCTTAAGCCTTAGCCCTTAAAAGATGTGTCACTAAAATTTGTGTCTTTAAAATTTGTATCACTGAATACTGTGTCTTTAAAATTTGCGCCACCAAAAGCCGTATCACTAAAATCTGTAAGCTCCAAGCAGTCGACACGCGCCTGTCTGGATGTTTCGATGAGTTTGTTGTCTAGGGTAAAAAGCGTCGCCCCGGATCGTCTTGCAAGGACAAGGTAGAGCATGTCGTATACGGAGTGCCCATACTGTATCGCTTCGTTAAAGGCCTCTCGCACAAGCATGCTGTCCGAATGAAACTCATCAACAAGTGCGGTGATTATTTCAAGACGTTGCGCGGCATATTCGGGGCTCTTCTTGCCAAATACCACACTTTTCCAGATAGCGTCAGCCGATTCCACCAAGAAAATCCTCGGCGCTATTATGCGTTCTCCGTTTAGCAGAAGTGATCTTAAAGCCGTTGCCTCTGCACTACCCTCAATCATCGCAAAGGCGGCGCTTACATCTAGGACATACATTGGCGATCATCCTCAGATTTTTCGACTGAATCCAAAACGGTGTTCTTGTTGCCGTCAGTGTTCTTGTTGCCGTCAGTGTTCTTGTTGCCGTCAGTGTTCTTGTCACTATCGACATTTTTGTCACCGCACGTGTTCTTGCCACTATCAGCGTTTTTGTCGCTATGATTGCAATCTCGACTCTCGCGAATCCATTGCACGATTTGCTCAGATGATATGGATTCTTCTGAGTCGAGTTTATTTATGCGGTCACATTCTGAAAACAGCACCTCGAGCTTTTCTATGCGCGCTTTTCGTTCCGATTCGGTTTGGAACTGTGAAACGAAAGACTTAGGATTTCTCCCATACTTCTGTGAGAGAGTGTCCTTAGATCTAGGGTATTCAGCCTTTTTCCCTCTAGGAGGTTTTTCTCTATCACAGTTTTGATTTGAGAGCATCTCTTCGATGGCAACAATGGTCTGATTAGCGACGCTTCTATGCTCTCGTTCGGCACATTCCCTCAGGCGTACGTACAATTCTTCTGGTAGATCCCATATTTGCAGTGCTGGCACTATTATCATCCTACCTATTAATCAATGCAGCCAAATGTGGATACATTATACACGCGCATAGTAGATAATGGCCTTACCCCTAGTTGGACCGAGTTCTAGCTAGGTAACATTTTTGTTAATATGGCCAGTGATCTTCGAGTGACGAAAGGGAGATCATAATGGATGAGTTTGATCGCGATAAGTTAGTACCAGGCACTGTCGAAGTAGACGAGGGCGTAATCCAAGACATGATTGGATATGTTGCCCTTACTAGCTATGGGGTTGCGGGTATGGCTACACCCAATTTGGGTGATGGCATAGCCAAGATGCTTCCAATGCAAAAGCTTCGCCGAGGGATTTTGGTTCACAACCACGGCGATTCGGCCTCTGTGGAGATATACATAGTTGTTCAATATGGCACCAATATTTCTGTTGTGGCAGAAAATCTTGCAGAAACTGTCAGGTATGCCCTAGAGGAGTATCTAGATATAGAAATCGATGACATATCGATTAACATTCAGGGGGTCAAGGCTTGATTCGAGACTTGCTTTAAAGCTTGATTCGAAGCTTGGCTTGAGGGATTTGTCTCTACTTCTAAACACATTCATCAAAATCTCAATCTAACCCTTGATAACCCTTGAATAGACTTGCCCAAATGTCGAACTAGGAACCGTTGAAATGGAAATTAGCGTTAAGAATAAGTTCAGGCGAGCTGTTAAAGCCGCCTACGAGGCCGTCACAGAACGCCAAGAGGAGATCAATCGGCTAAATGTCTTTCCGATCCCCGATGGTGATACTGGCACTAATGTTTCGCTTACGATGGCCAATGTTGTTAAAGAGCTTGATAAGCTTCCCGAAGATATAACGATGGTTCGCATATTTAGAGCTATCAAGCGTGGTTCTCTGATGGGCGCAAGGGGCAATTCTGGAGTTATTACTAGTCAGATTTTACGGGGCATTGCCGAGGGTGCTTCTGAGTGCAGCGAGATCGATCCATCCTCTATAGCTCATAGTTTTGAGAAGGCTCGCGAGGTTGCTTACAAAGCTGTTCGCAAGCCTGTTGAGGGCACAATTCTTACTGTTGTTAAGGATGTTGCCGCTTATGCCACAAAGGCTGCCGAGGATGGACTTTCTACAGCTGAGCTGTTTAGAGGCATGGCCACAGAGGCTATGGAGTCGGTAAAGAGAACTCCCGATCTAATGCCTACCCTCAAAGAAAATGGAGTGGTAGATTCTGGTGGGCTAGCCTTTGCTGTGATGCTTGAAGCTTTTGTTGATAGCTTTTTGGGAAGTGGCACTGTTGTTTCTAAAGACGATGAGGTCTTTAAGATTCAAGGCGGTGCCAAGGTAGCAATTGAGCAGGTTAACGACTGGGAAGATCATAACTTTAGGTACTGTACTGAGTTTCTTTTTAAGAGCAGGGATCTCGATGTAGAAGAAGCCTATGCATACCTAGAGACCATGGGTGATTGCCAACTTGTAGTAGGCGAGCATCCAGACTTTAAGGTGCATGTTCACACCGATCAGCCTGGCGAGGTTTTAAGCTGGATGATCCAGCGCGGTCAGCCTCATGAGATTTTTATCCATAACATGGATATGCAAAGTGAGGAGCGCATCGACAAGATTGTTGCCGACGAGCAAAGCGGATCTGCTGGCGATTCGGAGACTTTGGGGGCCTCAGGAGCCTCAGGGGGCTCAGGAACATCAGGGACCACAGGAGCCTCAGGCGCTGGCGCTGGCACTGCTGTGGAAGGTGTTGGTTTTGTCGCAGTAGCTGTTGGCTCGGGCAATGTTGCGATTTTAGAGTCACTTGGAGTGGATAAGGTTGTCTCGGGCGGGCAGACCATGAATCCCTCAACTTCGGATATCGTGGATGCCATTAAGGCTGTAAATGCCAAAAGCGTGATTGTTCTGCCGGGTAATAAAAATATTGTGATGTCAGCCAATTCGGCCGCAGAAATTGCTGGCAAACCCTGTGCGGTGGTTCCAACCACCTCGATTCCCCAAACATTTACCGCGATGATTTATGGAAATGCAATGCTTTCCTTAGAAGAAAACCTTGAGATGATGACCGCAGCGATTGATGACGTTAGCACCTGCGAGGTTACAACAGCTGTTAAAGATGCCGTTACCGAGGCTGGTGTCTTGGTGTCAAAAGGCGACGTGATGGGAATCGTAGATGGGCGAATTGAGCTGGTTGGCAGCGAATTTGATGATGTTTGCATTCGTGCAGTGGATTTGATGACCTCGTCTAGCTCCATTGATAATCTCACCTTACTGGCAGGCTGCGATATGTCTGATGAAATGCTGGAATCTATAGCTGATAGGCTTGAGCAGATGTATCCAGATCTTGAGATAGAGGCCAGTAGAGGCGAGCAGCCCTTGTATCCCATGATCATTGCGGCGGAGTAGCAAAAGCGGAGTAGTAGGAGTTAACACTCGATGACTCATTCTAAGGCCGATGTTGTTTGCCCTGCTCCAGATAGGGTTTTATCAACATTGGCTTTGAGGGATCCCATTGATTCGATAAAGGGCTTGAGTAAAGCTCGCAAATCTGCACTTGAACGGCTTGGGATTTATACGCTAAAAGACCTGCTTTTTTATCCTCCAATTAGGTATGTCGACTTTACAGACGTGCGTTCTATTTCTCTCTGCAGAATAGGCGAGACAGTCACAATTGTTGGCAAGGTTGATGCTGTTAAATCAAGGGCTTCGCGCAGGCGCATGAAAATTGTTGAGGCATCCGTTATTGATGACACAGGACTCGTTAATGTCATCTGGTTCAATCAGCCTTGGATTGCTAATTCAATTTCTAAGGGCGACACCATAGCCCTGCAAGGAACTCTTGATCATCGCTATGGATATCTGCAGATGGCATCGCCTAGATATATGATTTTGGGCGAAGGTCAAGATTCGGGGATTATTCCTGTTTATAGACAAACACGAGGCATCACCACTGCTTGGATACAAAAATATGTTTCTGAAGCCTTGGCAACTTGCAGATGCATGATCGATCCCATTCCTGCAAAACTGCGTTTACAGCGAAAGTTGATGAGTAGACAATCTGCTTTTGCCGCACTGCACTTTCCGCGAGATATGCAAGAGGCTGCAGAAGCCAAGCATAGGCTTGCTTATGAGGAACTGCTCTACCTACAAATTCATTGGGCACTAGAGCGTGCTGGGCAAGAAAATGCGCCTGCTTTTGAGCATTTTTCGAATGGTTCCATGCTTGCGGCCTATCTAAAATCCATCCCTTATACACTCACTAAAGATCAGCGGCAATCTCTAGACGAAATCTTGGCTGATATGGCATCCAACAAGCGCATGAACAGGATGCTTTTAGGCGATGTGGGGACAGGAAAAACTGCAGTTGCAGCGGCTGCCCTAGCCTGTGTGGCCGATAACAACAGTCAAGCTGCGCTTATGGCACCTACCGAGGTTTTGGCTCGACAATACGCAGTAAAAATCGGTCCGATTTTTGACAAGATTGGAATTTCTTGGGCCCTGCTTGCTTCGACAACTTCGGCCGCTGAACGCAAACAGATCATTGCAGACTTGGGAAATGGACAGCTTACGGTTTTATTTTGCACCCATGCAGTCTTAGAAGACGATGTTGTTTTTAACAATATGACACTGGCTATTATCGATGAGCAGCATCGATTTGGAGTTACTCAGCGCGAGACCCTAAAAGATAAAGGAACATCTAACGACTATCTATGTATGACCGCAACTCCCATCCCGCGATCTTTGGCCCTAACCATGTATGGGAGCCTAGATACCTCGTATATCAGGCAGCGTCCGGGTGGAAATCGCAAGATAGAAACCATCGTTGTGCAAAAGCACAACCGTTTTATTGCCTATGACGAGATTAGGGCCTGTGTGGCTGCAGGTCATCAGGCTTATTTGATATGTCCTTTGGTTGGTGAATCTTCTGCTAGCGCAAATGCTGATGAGAATTCGGATACAACTGATAGGGCTGAGCAGCATACTGCAGGCAAATCTACCAATGCTAAGGCAGCGCGAACTCAAAGTTTTGAGGGCTTTACCACTGCCACTGCCGATGCCAACACCGATGCCGGCAAAAACGATGAAAGCTTACGAGATGCTGGAGAGGGCGAAGAAGCTCCTAGGCTTCTTGCCGAGGAAGATCTAGAGCGAGCAGGGTCTAATCTTAAAGCAGCACGTGCCGAGGCTGAATATCTTGCTCGCGAGGTTTTCCCACACATGAATATTGGGCTTCTTTGCGGAAAGATGCCAGCCAAAGAAAAATCAGAGGTCATGGAGAGTTTTAGGCGTGGAGAGATCGATGTGCTTGTTTCTACAACAGTGGTTGAAGTTGGTGTAGATGTGCCAAATGCCACGGTAATGGTTATAGAAGATGCCGAGCGATTTGGACTATCTCAGCTTCATCAGCTAAGAGGCAGGGTTGGAAGGGGCGAGCATCCAGGCAAGGTCGTTTTGCTTGCTGATTCTCGTAGCCAAGAAGCTGCAATGCGAATGGACGCAATGCAAAGTAGCTCAGATGGTTTTGCCCTAGCTGAGTTAGATTTGAGTCTTCGTCACGAAGGAGATGTTTCGGGCAGTCGTCAGCATGGGATGCCAGGTTTGCGCTTTTCGAACCTTGTGTCCGATGCTGATTTAATTGAAGCATCTAGACAAGATGCGATAGATATTGTTCGCCAAGATCCCGATTTAAGCCTTAGTGAACATAGATTATTGGCTCACGAGATCTTTCTGGCCTATCCTGATGGCCTATCCTGAATCAAGAGACAATAAGGCAGCCAGAGAGGAGGAGCAGTGAGGATAGTTGCAGGCGATTTTAAAGGCAGGTCTGTAAATCCAGTTCCGGGAGATGGTACTAGGCCCACAGCCGATAGAGTCAGAGAGGCAATTGCCAGCTCCGTTTTCTCTAATAAGGATGAGGGTTTTACGGGCGCTTCTGTTTTGGATCTTTTTGCCGGCAGTGGGGCTGTAGGCATCGAGGCCCTTTCTAGAGGAGCAGTCAGCTGTACCTTTGTAGACTCCGACCCCAAGTCTGTGCGTACTATCGAGTCAAATCTTGCAAGTCTTCCTTTATCTACAGTAAGCACAAAGGTCATCAAGGCCGATGCCTTTACTTTGCAAACTAAGGATCTGTTTGGATCTCCCTTTGATATTGTTTTTTTGGATCCCCCATATGCCGAAAAATGGCAGAAAATCTCTCAGATCCTTTTAAACATGCGGGACAGCGGTTCTCTGCATCCAGATGCCCTAGTTGTTTATGAGAGGTCGGCGGCTTGTGCAAGGCACAAAAAACGCTCAGCCAAAGAGAAAAAGCAGATTCCTGGGGATGTGCAAGAAATGGCCGATAGGCTTTTGGGAGCATTTGAGCTTGTTGGGGTCAAGTCGTATGGCACTACGCAGGTTGTATACTTCAAAGTGCTGTAGCCAAACATCATGTTAAACCACCGCTAACATAGACGAGTTAGAAGCACTCAACAACAACGGTTTCCCTTAAAAGAGTGTGCAGAATGTCGATGCTGGCGAGTTCTGCAGCGAGCTAAACAAACTAGGACAAATCTTTCTGAAACCAGTTTTACACAGACAAAAAGCATGTTTTGTGGCCTATAGCCCTATTTTGTAGAGCAAAGAATGCGAGTGAGGACTGTCTGACTCCAGCGCGACTTCTGCTCACCTATCTATGAATCGTATCGACATGGTTTAACATAGAGTAGTCAACGCATCGAGATTGGGGGTAGACGATGTCAGATTCCATAGAAGCCAACAAGGCCACGGATAGTAACAAGGCCACAAATAGGTCTAGTGGAAGAGCTATGGTGCCCGGCACTTTTGATCCCATCACAGTAGGGCATATCGAAGTTATTAAGAGAGCTTCTAAACTCTTTGGACATGTCATAGTTGCTGTGGCTGAGTCGTCTCGCAAGGGAAATGCTGGCCCAATTTTTAGCCTTGAACAGCGCGTTGAGCTTGCTACAGAAGCTCTAGCGGATGTTCCCAATGTCGAGGTAAAACCCTTTATCAATATGCTAGTTGACTTCGCGGCAGAAAATGACGTTAGGGTTGTTGTTAAGGGGCTTAGGGCTATTACCGACTTTGAGGCAGAGTTTCAGATGTCGGCTCTTAACTATAAGCTTGATCCTGAGCTCGAAACGGTATTTATAATGTCAACTCCCGAGAATATGTTTTTATCTTCGTCGATAGTGCGCGAATTGGCCTTTCTTAAGGCAAACGTTAAAGGTCTTGTATCCGAAAATGTAGGCCGTGCTCTGGCTCAGATGACGGGATGCACCTATAAATAGTATTAATTGCGCTAGAATTGAACATTAGCTGAAGTTCTAAACAGCTAAACCTCTAAACATAATTAGCAAACAATTTGCAAAACTATATGCAGTTTTTTGATTTGAAGGGATTTGAAAATGGATGAGACCGGCGTCCTTGCATTACTTGATGAGCTGGCAGATTTTTTGGAAGATAGCAAACCTGTTTTAGGCAATAGCCTCAAAAGGCAGGTCGAGATAGGGCCTGCAATGGACATAATCAACGACATTCGCGATGCCTTTCCGGTTGAGTTTTCGCAGGCAAGACAGATTGTGCGTGAGCGCCAAGGCTTGTTAGAGGATACCGAAGCCGAGTGCAATCGCATTCTCGAGGATGCTCGCAACCGTGCTCTAACAGTTGCAAGCGAGCAGGAAATTGTTCGCATTGCTCAGCAGCAGGCCGAAAATATTCTTGCGGATGCTCGTGAGCTTGAGCGCTCCACTCGAGCAGGAGCCGAGGACTATGCTGACAATGTTTTCTCGCATATTGAGCAGACCTTGGAGTCTCTGGGCGAAAATGTCCATCGCTGCAGGGAGCGTCTTAACAATCGCTCTACCCGTTAGACCTTGAGGTAGTAGATGCCAAGTAGTGCAGATCAAAACAGTGTTTCCGAAGTTCAGGAGATAAGCTCCGAATCCTTTGCTGAATTATCAACCGATCCTTCGGCTTATCGCTTTGATAGCTCAGCAATTCTTATGAGCGCAGGCATGGCCGAAAGTGTGTCGGGCAAGCTGGCTTCGACTTCTGTTTTGCTGGGAGAGATCGAATATCACCTACCTCAAGATATTGAGTTTTTTGCAACTCTGTCTAATGTTGGAGATGCAATTATTCTTACAGGCAAAGCGTCTGCCAAAATCGATGGAACTTGTTCACGTTGTCTTAACAAGGCCTCAATCGATATCGAAACACAACTTGAGGCTTACTACGCACTTTCTGAAAATTCAGATTTAGAAGGCCTCGAAGAGGACGAGTATGATTTTTTGCCAGAGGATGGCATTATCGATTTGTCAGATGCGATTTTGTCATCGGTCTTAGTTGAGATACCGATGATCTTTTTGTGCAAGGACGACTGCCAAGGGCTTTGCCCTCGTTGTGGCAGCAATCTCAACGAGCACGACTGCCACTGCTCAGAACTTTTGGATGAGTTTAGCCCATTCGCTGTTCTTAAGGATTTCTTTGCTGATTAAGCACAATCAAACCAAATCAAACCAAATCAAGCGGAAGCATATTTCCACCGCTGCAAGGCAATAAAGTACATATAGCTAGCTTGGATTAGTCAAACCTGATAGCATAACGATACTTGGCTGCATTGACTTGTGGCCTGCTTGCGTTGTTGTGGCGCAAAATTTCAGACGGTTTGTCGTCTTTAGTGTAAGTTAGCTTTTTTGTTAAAAGTGGGTTGTGGCCCGCTTTTTTTATTCGACTTAGAACTGTCTGGCATTGCAGATGTTAGGAAGGAGGCGGATTGGATGAAAACTAAAAATCTTGAAGAGCTTATTTTGGCCTTAGAGCCTGCGGCTGCTAAGCATGGTTTTGAAATTGTGGATGCAGAGATTCTCGGTAGCTCCAAATCGCCGATACTGCGCATCTACATTGATAAAGAGGATGGAATCGATCTTGATGATATTTCACAAGCCCAGCAAGATTGGCTTGAACCTATTGTTGATTATGTGGATCCCATCCAAGGCAACTACATGTTAGAGGTGTCCTCGCCAGGTATTGATAGGCCTCTACGCACACGCGAGCATTTTGAACGCTTTGCTGGCGAAGAGGTAAAGATTACTGCCGAACCAATTGATGGCAGAAAGCGTTTTTCTGGGACCTTGATTGGAATTGAGAACGACATGGTAATTGTGGAGTCTGAGGGCGACAGATTTAGTATTGCGCTTGATTCGATCCAAAAAGCCAAAGTGCTAGGCAAGATCGAATTTAAGTAGTTGCAGGAGGTAATTTAGATGGCATCCGAATTAATGGAAGCTCTAGCGGCATTAGCAACAGAGAAAAAGATAGACGAAATTTATCTCCTCGAAAGACTTGAGCAGTCTTTGTCTAGAAGTTACAAAACAATCTTGAATTTGGAATACGACGCTAGGGTCACTATAGATAGAAGTAGCGGCAAAATTTACGTTTTTGAACTTGTTCCGGTTGGTGATCCCGACGAAGAAACCGGTGAGTATTCTGAGTTTGAAGAGCGCGATGTAACTCCTAACGATGTAAGCCGCATTGCTGCTCTAAATGTTAAGAAGTATCTGGGTGAGATCCTTCGAGATCACGAGAGACATGCGCTTTATGACGAGTTTGTAGATAGAATCGGAGAGCTAATTAGTGGACAGGTTTTGCAAGTCACTCCCGATTTTACGATCATCAAGATTAGAGAAGGCGTTGAGGCTGAGCTTCCTCATTTTGATACAGATCGAAATCCCGGTGAGCTTAATGAAAAGCCTGCAACTGAACGTTATCGCCACAACCAAAGACTAAAGGCCATCATCATCGATGTGCGCGATTCTTCTGAAATGGAAATGAATCCAAAAAACCGCAACTCAAGGCCTTTGATCGTGGTATCTAGGACCCATCCCGATTTTATTCGCAGACTTTTTGAGATGGAAGTTCCCGAGATTTATGAGGGAATAGTTGAGATTAAGACAATCGCTCGCGAGCCAGGTGCACGCTCCAAAGTTGCCGTTAGATCTAGAGAGGGCAATCTAGATCCGGTGGGGGCCTGTGTTGGTCCTAAGGGGTCGCGTGTGAGGATGGTTGTAGAAGAGCTGCACAACGAAAGAATTGACATCATCGCCTGGAGCGAAGAACCTGATGTATATGTTGCAAACGCACTTTCTCCAGCAAAGGTCTCAAGCGTTACTATTGACGAAAAAACACGATACGCAACAGTTGTAGTTCCAGACGACCAGCTATCGTTGGCTATTGGTAAAGAGGGACAAAATGCCAGACTGGCAGCTAGACTTACTGGCTGGCATATAGATATTAAGAGTGCATCGATGGTAGAAGACATGGCACCAGAGATGCTTATGGTTGACGATCAGGATTTAGAAGACGACGGAGATAGGCGCTGTGCCTATGTAGACCCAGATGGGGCAAGATGTCGCAATCATGCTCGTCCCGATAGCCATTACTGTGGAGTTCATCAGGATTAGATCAAGGGATTAATTAGTGGGAAAGTCCGGCAAAGCACAAGCTGACAAAACACAAGCTAGAACCTGCTGTTCGTGTGGAAAAACTGGATCAAAGCTATCCTTTGTACGCTTTGTCCGCACGCCAGAGGGTGTGGTGGAGCTGGATCCCACTGGTAAAAAATCGGGCAGAGGGGCCTATATTTGCATCGATGGAAACTGTTTTTTAAAGGCGCGTAAGTTGCGCAGGCTAGACAAAGCGCTTCGAATTTCGCTAGATGACGACGATTACGTCAGATTGGAACAAGAGTTTTTGCTTAGGGTCTCTTTGGAGACGGCTGGGGAAGGTACGGTAAGTTGATATGGCAAGAAAGCGTGTACATGAGTTAGCAAAGGAGTTTGGCATCTCGAGCAAGGAGATGCTCGAGAAACTCAGAGAGATGAACATACCAGCCAAAAACCATGCTTCGACTCTTGTGGATGCATATGTAGACAAGATCCGCAAAAAACTTGGCCCTGAGCTGGAACAAAAGCATGCAGAAGAAGAGGCTGCGAAAGCTGCTGAGACCGAAAAGGCTGCGCGGGAAGCCTCAGCTGCAAGTAAAGCTGCAGCTGCAGCAGATGCTGCGACAGCAAAAGCCGCCGAGACTGCTGAGGCCGCTGAGGTTGCTGAGACTACTGGGGCCGCTAAAGCCGCTGAGACCGCTGAGGCCAAGGAGTCCAAAAAGGCCGAAGAGACCACTGGAACCGAAGAGGCTGCTAGTGCCAAAGAGGGCAAAGAGCTTGCTGAAGCCGAAGAGGCCGCGAAAGCCGATGCAAACGATGCAAAAACTGTCAAAGAAGAGGCCACAAGGGCTGATACGAAGGCTGTCCCAAGGGCCGACGAGGACAAAAAGCCTGCAAAGGCCGACGCAAAAGATGCTACAAAAGCCGCCGGGACCAAAGAGTCTGCAAAAGCTACTATGAATAAAACCGCAGAGACTACTGCTGCTGAATGGGAGACAAAAAAGCCTGCAGTTGATGCTGCCAGAGGGAACCGTCGTAAGCCCAAAGATGATCGTCTTAAAATTGACGGAGAAGGTCGTCGCAAGGCTCCCGAAGAAGGTCGTCGTAGAGTTCCCGAAGAAGGTCGTCGCAAGACTCCCGAAGAAGGTCGCCGTAGAGTTCCCGAAGAAAGTCGTCGCAAGGCTCCCGAAGAAAAACGCCGCGAGGGAGAAGAAAAACGAGGCAAGGGCGAAGAAGGCGAGCGTATTAAGCGTGAAGATGGCAAGGCTGCAAGAGATAGAGAGTTAGCAGCTAGGGCCAGAGAGCGCAAGTCAAGACCTGTTAAGACAGATAAGCCAAAGAAAAAGATTTTAACTTCATCTTCTGATAGCGGCTTTGGTGACCTGCTCTCAAGAATTGAAGCAGAATCTAAACGCCTGGATGTAGAAAAAGCCGCCAAGAAGCAGGCAGAAAAGGAACGTAAAGAAAAAGAGCGCAAAGAAAAGGCTGCTGCCAAAAAGGCGCAGGATACTCGCCAAAACCAACAAGCCAAACAAACTAGAGAAAGCCAAGCAAAGGATAATCAAGCAAAAGGCAACCAGACAAGAGGAAGCCAGGCGAGAGAAAACGTAGCCGAGCGCACGGAAGGCCAAAAAACTAGTGGCAAACGTCGTCGCGGCAAAGGCAAGGACAATACAGAGGACGGTAGGCGTGGGCGCAGGCAGCAGACCTCGAGACGAAATCAAAACCTGCTCCAAAACCAGATAGATCTTGATTTGGCTTTAGAGGAGATAAATGGCGATCGCTATTCTCAAATGGCAGAAAATGCCGAGAAGTTGCAGCGTCAGAGGATTTTAGATGAGGCAAGAGCTGCCGTAGATGCTGCAAGCCGGGCCGAAGGTCAAGGTCGCAGGCGTAAGCGCAAAGAAAAGCGCGAGGCTTTAGCGAAAAAGCGTATTGAGGAACAAGCCTTAGAAAAAGGCATCGATCCAAGCCTGATGTTGGACGATTCTGTGGTGCAGATAACTACAGGATCTACTGTGGCTGAGGTATCGGATGCTCTAGGAGTTAGCAGCTCTGAGGTTATCAAAAAGCTCTTCTTGCTTGGGACTCCACTTACCCTTACTCAAACAATGAGCGATGACATGATCGAGCTTATCGCCGATGACATGGGCAGGCGTGTAAGAATTGTATCTCCCGAGGAGGAGTATGAGATTGCTATCAACGACTCAGAGGAAGATCTAAAGCCGCGTCCACCTGTTGTTACCGTTATGGGACATGTAGACCACGGAAAAACCTCGCTGCTCGACGCGATTCGCAAGACCGGTGTTGTCGAGACCGAGGCCGGTGGAATCACGCAGGCTATTGGTGCATCCATTGTAGAGGTTGATGGCAGGCAGATTACCTTTATCGATACTCCTGGTCACGAGGCCTTTACTGCAATGCGTGCCAGAGGCGCAAAGATCACAGACGTGGTTGTGCTGGTTGTTGCTGCCGACGACGGCGTTATGCCTCAAACGATAGAGGCTATCAATCATGCAAAGGCCGCAAATGTGCCTATTGTTGTTGCAGTTAACAAGATCGATAAGCCCGGAGCTAATCCCGATAGGGTTAGGCAGGAACTCACAGAATACGGAATCATTCCCGAGGAATGGGGCGGACAGAACATGTTCGTTAATGTTTCTGCCAAACAAAACCTAAACATAGATGAGCTGCTTGAGACCATTTTGCTGCAAGCAGATGTGCTTGAACTAAAGGCCAACCCCGATGCTTTGGCTTCTGGATTTGTTATCGAGGCTAATTTGGATAAGGGTCGTGGCTCTGTTGCTACTGTGCTAGTTCAGCGCGGAACTCTACGCGTAGGAGATGCGATAGTTGCAGGAACTTCCTATGGTCACGTACGTGCTTTGATTAATCCCAAGGGTGTGCAGGTAGATAGTCTTGGACCATCTGATCCGGCTGAGATCTTAGGTTTGGGGTCTGTGCCTGCAGCAGGAGATGAGTTTAGGGTCTTCGAGGATGAGCGCGATGCTCGAAATCTCGCCGAAGACAGAGCTTTGCGCGCAAGGCTTGCAGATCAGCAGTCTAAGGTGCCTGTTACCTTGGACGATTGGTTTAATCGTATCGAAGAGGGCAAGCTAGCCGAGCTTAATCTTGTGCTTAAGGCCGATACCCAGGGTTCGATTGAGGCTCTAAAAGATGCATTTGAGAAGATGGATCAGTCGGAGGTGCGCATCAAGGTAATCCACTCTGCTGTTGGTGGAATTACCGAGACCGACGTTATTTTGGCTGCCGCATCAGATGCAATCATTATTGGATTTGGAGTTAGGCCTCAGACCAAGGCCAAGCAGCTTGCCGAAAAAGAAAAGGTTGAGATTCGTACTTACAGAATCATCTACAAAGCGATTGAGGACATTAACGACGCTAGGGTTGGTTTACTCAAACCCGATATCGTTGAAAGAGAAACTGCGACCCTTGAGGTTAGGGAGATCTTTAAGGTGCCTAAGGTTGGCAGCATTGCTGGATGCATCGTTAACGAGGGCGAGGTTGGCAATACCGACAAAATCAGGGTTGTTCGCGATGGTGCCATCATCCACGAGGGTAGTATCTCTTCGCTGCGAAGGTTTAAAGATGATGTCAAGAGCGTACGTGCTGGCTATGAGTGCGGGCTTGGAATTGAAGCTTTCCAAGACATCAAACCAGGTGATGTTCTCGAGAGCTTCAAGATGGTAGAAATTGCTCGCGGGGCTTAGAAAACTTCCGGATAGCAGGAGTTGTCCACGTGGCTTAGAAAAGGCAGCTGATTTAGATGAAAGATTCGCCTTCTAGCAGAAAAAACTCTCAAACTGTTCGCGATAAGATTGCGATGATCTTGATGCAGGAGATCTCGGATCCTAGGGTCTCGATGGTAACTGTTACCGATGCCAAGGTTTCGAAAGATCGCTCTGTTTGCAATGTCTACGTCTCTGCCCATCCCGATAGATATGCAGAAGTTACCGCTGGTTTGGAATCTGCCAAGGGTAGGATTCGATCGCTTTTGGGTCGTAGCTTGGGCTGGCGTGTTACTCCCGAAATTCGTTTTATGATCGATACGGTTCCAGACGAAGCCGAGCGCATTGAGCGTGCTCTGATGGATCTGCCAGAGTCGATGTCTATTCCCAAAGACGAGACTGGCTATCCGATAGAAGGTGATGATGTCAACGATTCATGATATTGCCGAAGCATGTCGCAAAGGAGAGATTTTTGCTATCTGTGGGCATGTGAATCCAGATGGTGACACCGTTGGCTCTGTGCTTGGAATGCTGGCCTTGCTGCGCAGTATGGGAAAACAGGCAACTCCGCTTTTGGCAAACGCCTCACATGCTCCTCAAAAGTATGCATTTTTGTACGGATTCGAAGACTATATTCACGCCACTCATTTTGAGGGCGACATTGATGTATTTATCTCGGTAGATACCCCTACTGTTGATCGTATGGGGGATTCTGCCGATCTCATGGAGCGCGCTAAGCTCACTATCTCGCTCGATCATCATCCAGAAGAGGGCATTGGAGCCGACCTTGCAATCATAGATACTCAGGCAGCCTCGGCCTCGATGCTTGTTTGGGATCTTGCCATGGAGCTTACAGATGGGCATCCAGGATCTGATGTAGCTATGGCCTGCTATATGGGAATAGTTACCGATACCGGCAGGTTCCAGTTTCAGAATACCGATGCCAGGGCACTGCAGAGTGCTACCGCAATGGCTCGAGAGGGTGCTGATCCTGCCACGATCTGTACCGAGGTGTATCAATCGAGAACTGCTGCTGCACTTATGCTAGAGGGAAGGCTTTTATCAAGACTCAGTACAACTCCGGGAGGCCTTGTTGCATGGGCTTGGATTAACGAGACGGATTACGATGAACTTGGAGCATCCAAGGAAGATACCGAAGGCTTGATAGATAGTCTCAGATGTGTAGCCGGTGCTGAGGTTGCCCTGCTTGTTCAGGGCAGAAAAAATGACATTCGCTGTTCAATAAGATCCAAGCACGACTTTGATGTTTCTGAAATTGCTCATGAATTTGGTGGTGGAGGACACAAGGCTGCTAGTGGCTTTACGATCTCAGGCAAACTTGAGCACAAGATGGACTTTATTGAGAGCTTAGTGGATTCGATAGAGCAAAGAGTGGCCAAAGCCTATGGGCTGGATTTGCCTAAATTGGGGGAGTGAACTGCTCAGATGAAAAGAGGGCGCAGCGGTCTTGTGGCCGTTATCGCCGTGGATAAACCAGAAGGCTGCAGTTCGCACGATGTTGTAAATATGGTCAGAAGGGCCACGGGCGAGGTCCGTGTTGGCCATGCTGGCACTCTTGATCCTTTTGCCACAGGCCTTTTGATAGTTTGTATTGGGGCAGCTACAAGGCTTTCCAATCGAATTATGGCGAGCAATAAGACTTATGAGGCGCGAATTGCTTTTGGTGTTCAGACCGACACAGACGATATAACAGGCAAACGCCTCTCTGATGCTTGTTTCAGTGGCTTTACTGGCGATGATGCCAGCGTCAGTGTCAGTGGCTTCGCTGACGCTAATGCCGGTGTCAGTGCCAAAGACCTCGCCAGCGCTAATGCCAGTGCTAAGGGTTTCGCTGCTGCTGATGTCAACGTCAGCAACCTTGCCAGCGTTGGTGTCAGTACCAGACTAGATCTTGAGCAGACTAGCAAATCCCTTAAGGATCCTTTATTTGCCCAAGATATTCTTAATCAGATCGTTGGCACTTTTGAGCAGATTCCACCCGCATATAGTGCAAAAAAGATTGGCGGAAAAAGATCTTATTCAGTAGCTCGACAAGGTGGGCTTTTGGATCTTCCTGCCTGCGAGGTTACAGTTTTTGCTGCAAAGCTTTTGGATCTTGGAACTATCCAAGATGGACCAGATAAGGCCCTTCCTTATTGGGATGTAAGTTTTGAAGTTTCTAAGGGAACTTATATAAGAAGCATCGCTAGAGACATTGGGCTTAAGCTTGGATGTGGAGCACACCTGGCAGCCTTAAGACGTACAGCATCTGGATCTCTTAGTGTAGAGGGAGCCTTAGATCCACAAAATCTTGGAGATCTATCCGATGCAGCCAAGCTAGAGAAAGTAGCAATTGACCCTGTTTCTTTACTGGGACTTCCTGCAATTGAGGTATATGAGCCTCAGATGAAAAGGATTAATAACGGAGCTCCATTTACTTTGAATGCCGAGCAGCTTTCTCACCTGCGCAATGCGGCGCAGCTATCCACAACAACTGTTGCAGAGATCTGTATTGTTTATAAGCAGAGATTGCAGGCAATATATAAGCCCTTGTCGGCAGCTGATGCTTCAGCTTTAAATGCAGTTTCTACTCCAAGCGTTGATGCAGATACTATCGGCTTAAAGTGTGAACTCAAGATTGATGGAGGGGTATGTGGTTTGTAAAAGCGAGATCCTCTATGTTCCTGGCACTGGCTTAGAAGTTATTTCTGGAGCAGTTTGTGCTTTGGGAGTATTTGATGGCGTTCACAAAGGTCATCAAAAAATCATTTCTGATTGCATCGCTAGTGCACAAAAAATAGGCTGCAAGTCGGCTGTAATCACCTTTGATCTTGATCCCGAGGAACTTTTTTACAAAGGCAATCCACGTAAGCTAATGAGTAACCAAGACAGACTTGCAACACTTGCCTCCTTGGGTGCCGATTATGTGATAGTAATGCGCTTTGATGAGAGCTTTGCAAAGATGACTCCAAAAGAATTTACCTCCATGCTCTCTTTGGGTGGTAATGCCCCTGCCGAGCTTTTGGTTGGAACAGATTTTAGGTTTGGCTATCAAGCATCGGGCGATGTGGATACTTTGGAGCGCGAGCTTGCATCGGGTAGCTGCGAAGTTTGTCCCAAAGATCTGCTTTGTATAGATGGTTCCCCAATTACTGCCACGCGCATTCGAGATCTTATTGAATCATGCGATATCAAGCAGGCAAATATGCTGCTCGGGCGCATGCACTACTTTGTAAGCGAAGTTGTTATGGGCAGGCAGGTTGGAAGAACGCTGGGCTTTCCAACTGCCAACCTTGTTTTGCCGGACAATCAGATCAGACTCGGAGAAGGGGTTTACTTGGGCTACGTGCTCGTTGATGGGCAGTGGCATCGGTCTTGCATATCTGTTGGGGTGCCCAAGACATTTGGGGATCTTCCTCCCACGGTAGAGGCTCATATCATCGATTTTGATGAGGATATTTATGAGCAAAAAGTTGCTGTCTGCTTTGCTGAATATCTCCAACCTATGGAAAAGTTCAATTCTGTTGAGGAATTATCCGCCAAAATAGCTTCATACAGAGAGGCTGCAACTCAACTACCTGCGTGTCCTGCGCAGCCCTTTCCATTGGTGGAACTTTAATTATTCATCTGAGCTATTTAGTGGAGGGACAGCTTGGCTAGGATATCCGAAGAGGACATCACTAGGGTACGTGAGGCCACAGACATTGTGTCTGTAGTTGAGGAGTATCTTGAGCTAAGGCCCCGTGGACGTGATCTTTGGGCAAACTGTCCTTTTCATCACGAGAAAACCCCCTCGTTTAAGGTGAGTCCACAAAGCCAAACTTGGCACTGTTTTGGCTGCGGAGAAGGCGGGGATGTCTTTAAGTTTGTGATGATGCGCGAGCAATTTGACTTTCCCGAGGCTGTTAGATATCTGGCCGATCGCGCAAACATCTCCATCACAGAAGTCGATACTGGGATGCCTAAGGGACATCGCGCAAAGTTACTTGCTGCCTGTGACGAAGCTGCCTCGTTTTATCATACGCAGCTTATGCGTGGTCGCTCTGAGGGCAGTGGGAATGCTCGAAGCTATCTGGGTTCTAGAGGCTTTGGAGGCAATATTCCCACTAAGTGGAATTTGGGATATGCACCTGGCAGAAGCTCTTTAGTTGCTCATCTTAGGTCAAAGGGATTCTCAAACAAGGAGATGATCGATGCCAATCTTGCTATGACAGGTGGCAAAGGAGGCCTTCGAGACAGGTTTTACGATAGGGTGATGTTTCCTATTAGAGATATTCAAGGGCGCACAATTGCCTTTGGAGGTCGTGTTGTTGGAAAAGGCGAACCAAAATACATCAATACTTCTAACTGCCCACTGTTTTCTAAGCGTTCCAATCTCTTTGGAATCGACTATGCCAAGGGTCCAATTGTCACAAAGGGCATCACAATTGTGGTTGAGGGCTACACCGATGTAATTGCTATGCACGAGTCTGGCTTTAACAACACTGTTGCCACTTTAGGAACTGCTCTAACACCTCAGCATGTAAAGCTTCTCACTCGTTTTGCTTCTAAGATCATCTATCTTTTTGATGGCGATGCTGCTGGTCAAAAAGCAGCTGATAGGGCAGCTGAGCTTATCACCACGGCTGTTGCTCCAGAAGCTGGCAGGCAGCTTGCTCTAAACGTAGCCGTAATTCCTAACAATATGGATCCGGTTGAGTTTATCGAAGCTAGGGGAGTGGATGAGATGTCTAAATTGCTTGACTCATCAGAACCACTGCTTCGCTTTGTTATCGATAGGCGTATTGCCAACTCAGATATGTCTACGCCCGAGAGTCGTGCGATAGCTCTCCCAAAGGTATTAGAACCACTGATTCCAATTAGAGATTCGATACTTTCGGATGAGTATGTTAACTACATAGCAGATATGTTTCGTATCGATTTTTCAAAGGTGCGTCGCCAGTTGGATACCGCCAAGATGCCTAGGCCTGCGCGTGAGTACAGCGATGATGCTTTTTATGCTGGTGAGCCTGCTTCTTATGCTGGGAAGTCTGCCCCTCGCACTGGGGGTTCTGCTTCTTACGCTAGGGGGTCTGTTCCCTACGAGACAGATAGGGCAGAAGAAGCAGTCGAGGCAAGCATACCGAATGTTCCTAGCTATGTGCTGCCCCTAGAGGGAGCCGGCAGATGGGAGGTTCAGCTTTTGGCGCTCTATGCTATACAGCCACAGGTTCGCACTCGAATATCTGTTGGAATGCGAGATCGAAACTGGCAGCTGTTGTTGCATGCCCAAGTTATGTCCTTGATGGAATCGATGGATCCTGCTAGCTCTACCTCGGCAGTAGTGGGAAAGTGCATGCTTGAGATCCCAGAATCTGAGCCTATTTGGGCTCTAGATATTCCAGGATCAGAGGATCCAGTTCAGGCAGAGATGCAGGTAGATATCATGATTCGCGAGAGGGACAAGTCGATCATAGAGGATCAAATTCGCAGTTTAGAAAATTCAATTAAGCACGATCGATCCCTTGGTGTTGAACAGCGAAATGCTGCATTTGAGCAAATTTCTGCGCTACAAAAGCAACTTGCCCTACTGCGACAATCTTAAAAGCGCTCGGCAACTACAGGCTCTCAGCAAAGGCTACACAGAATGCCGGCGCTGGCACTGGTGGGTTCCGCAGCGAGCGGCAAGCATCCCCTTGCCGCCCCCGTGGCCCTTGCCCCTTGCCATTGCCCCTTGCCACCCCCGCACCCCTTGCCCCTTGCCATTGCGATCCTGTTTAAACCCGTTTGCGAGATTACTTGAAATTGCTGAGCCTAAGGGGTATAAATGTGAGTTCGAAATGTTGCATTCCTCGCGAGACGAGAGGAGTCAGATGCCTTCCACTTTTTCTATTAATGATGACCATAGTGCACTCCCAATTGAGATTGAGATGTACGAAAAGGAAATCAGTGAATTGGAGGATATTGCCTCGGATAACGGTAAAACTATTACCGACGAGGACATCAGTTCTGTATTTACAGACTTAGATCTAGATGACGAGCAGTTCTCGGCAGTACGTAGATATCTAGAAGACATGGGCTATTCGGTAGAAGACGAGGACGAAATTGCTGATGCTTCAGTAGATGAGATTGGTGATATTGCCGACATAGATGCGGCCGATCCAGATGCAGATGATGCACTAGACGATGACGATGAGCCGCTTGTAGACGATGCCGACACCCTTGGTGATGATTCACTAGAAGATGGAAAGGTCGACATCGTTTTATCTGAAGCCCCTAAAAAGTCCAAGCGTCATACGGTGCGCAAATCAACCGGGGACACTTCGATCGCCATGCTTACCGGTGATCCCGTTAGAACCTACCTCAAAGAAATTGGTAAGGTTCCCCTGCTAACTGCAGCAGAAGAGGTTGACCTTGCCATGAAGATCGAGGCTGGTCTTGAAGCCACCAAAAAGATCGAACAGGCCATAGACGATGGTGTTGAGCTAGGTAGGCGCGAGAAACGTCACCTCACTAGGGTTGAACAGGTTGGTTTAGATGCCAAACAGCAGCTAATCGAGGCTAATCTCAGGTTGGTTGTATCCATTGCAAAGCGCTATGTTGGGCGTGGAATGCTCTTCTTGGATCTGATTCAAGAAGGCAACTTGGGTCTTATCCGTGCGGTTGAGAAGTTTGACTACACCAAGGGCTTTAAGTTTTCTACTTATGCAACCTGGTGGATCCGCCAAGCCATCACACGCGCGATTGCCGATCAAGCTCGCACCATTAGAATTCCTGTACACATGGTTGAGACCATCAACAAACTTGTTAGAGTTCAGCGTCAGCTTTTGCAGGAACTTGGACGTGAGCCAAGTCCAGAAGAGATTGGCGCGAAGATGGACATGAGCCCTGAGAGAATTCGAGAGATTCAAAAAATTTCTCAGGAGCCTGTGTCGCTTGAAACCCCAATTGGCGAGGAAGAAGACAGCCAGCTAGGAGACTTTATCGAAGATCAGGCTGCAGTTGCGCCTCCTGATGCTGCAAGTTTTTCTATGCTGCAGGAGCAGCTAGGCAAGGTTCTAGACGGTTTGGCCGAACGCGAGCGCAAAGTTATTGAGCTGCGTTTTGGGCTTGTAGATGGACATCCTAGAACCCTTGAAGAAGTAGGCAAAGAATTTGGTGTTACTAGGGAACGTATAAGGCAGATAGAGTCTAAGACCCTAGCAAAACTTAGACACCCCTCGAGGTCATCCAAGCTCAAAGATTATCTTGAGGAGTAAAAAGGGGCAGCTACGAAAAATACAGCTATGCTTGCCCTCTCAAAGTAAATGTAGGCAACGCGGCCGTGCTCCAACTGTTAAGGACGCGGCCGCAGTCTTTAGGCGCTGTCTTTATGTCACAGTCTTTAGCTTGCACTCTTTAGGTCGTAGCCTCTAGGGCGCAGTCTTTGGGTCGTAACTTTTAGGCGCACTCTTTAAGTCGCAGTCTTTGGACCGCAGCCTTCATAGGGAAAGGTCAAATTAGTATGATTGAGTTTGAAAACAGAAGCGAGATACCTGAGTTTTGCACTTGGGATCTAAGCGATATTTTTGCCAATGATGAGGACTTTGAAAAGGCGCTCGAAGAGGCACAGCGTTTGCCTATGCTCTATAAATCTTTTGAGGGTAAGATCTCTCAGTCGGCCAAAGATTTGCTTGAGTGTATGCAGCTAGACGACAAAGTAACAATTGAGCTTAGCAAGATTTCTAACTATGCAAGTCGCAAGAGCGACGAAGACACCAGAGATTCTAAGTACACGGGTTATTCCAGCCAGGTTCAACAACTTTATGTTGCAATTATGGGAGCCTCGTCTTGGTTTATGACAGAACTAATGTCTATTCCCGAAGATAGATGGACCGAGTTTTATTCTGACTGTCCTGAGCTTGAGCTTTATAGAACGCTCTTTGAACGTATACTGAGAAAGAAAGAACATATCTTATCTCCCGAAGGAGAACTGCTCTTGTCTATGGCAGGCGAGATGTCAGCTGCTCCAGCCGAGATTTTTTCGATGCTAAACGACGCTGATTTGACCTTTGATGATGCGATCGATTCTAAGGGCGAGCCGCATACGCTTACCCAGGGCACCTATATTCCTCTCATGAATTCTGCTGATCGTATGCTTAGGAAATCGGCTTTTGAGTCGATTTATGCCGGATACGAGAATGTTCGTAACACTATGGCAGCAATAATTCGCGCCCAAGTAAAGCAGCTGGACTTTTTTGCCAAAGCCCGCAAGTATGCCTCACCACTAGAGGCCGCCCTAGATCAAAACGAAGTTCCTGTTGAGGTCTATCACAAGCTAATTGAGGCAGTTCACAAAGGGTTGCCTGCAATGCATCGATATATCGAGTTGCGCAAAAAGTTGCTTGGGGTAGATGAGCTGCATTTTTACGACCTTTACACTCCGATAGTTTCGGAGGTGGATAAAACTTACACCTATGAGGATGCCTGCGAGATAATACTCGAGGCCCTAAAGCCCATGGGGTCAGACTACCGTGCAATAGTTAAAAAGGCCCTGTCTAGTCGTTGGATCGACGTTTTTGAAAATCCCGGAAAGCGCAGCGGTGCCTATTCTGCTGGAGGCGCTGGAGTACATCCCTATATGCTGCTTAATTTTCATGGAACACTGGATGATGTCTTTACCCTGATTCATGAGATGGGACACTCCATCCACACCTATCTAAGCTGCGAGAATCAGGCTACCTGCTATTCGGACTATGTGATCTTTGTTGCAGAGGTTGCTTCTACAGTAAATGAGTCTTTGCTAATACACTATCTACTCAATCATTGCGAGAATCCAAAAGAGAGAGCTTATCTAATCAATCATTTCTTAGAGCAGTTTAGAGGGACTCTGTATCGTCAGACAATGTTTGCAGAGTTTGAGTTAGAGATAGCCGATATGAACTCTAAGGGAATAGCTCTTACTCCCGATGCCTTAGATTCAACCTATCTCAAGCTTAATCAGCTCTATTACGGTGACAAAATCGTTCATGACTCTCAGATTGCTAGGGAGTGGGAGAGAATCCCGCACTTTTATTACAGATACTATGTTTATCAATATGCCACTGGATTTGCTGCAGCTATCGCTTTATCACAGCAGATACTAAGCAGGCAGCCTGATGCCCTAGACAACTACATTGATTTTTTGAGTTCCGGATCCTCCAAGGATCCGATATCTCTTCTCAAGGGAGCTGGAGTTGATATGTCTAGCACTGCGGCTATCGAAGATGCGCTCTCGCTATTTGAAGATTTGCTTGATCAGATAGAAAAGCTAGAAGAGCTTCAGATGAAAGAGCTGACTTAAGCTAGACACTAGCGTGCTGAGAATAGCTTGCCGGACGCGCCGAAGGTGTTGAGCTTGCCGCACGCATCGAAGATGTCGAAGACATCGAACGCGTTGGAGGCATCGGAGGCGTCGAGCACGTCGAGCTTGCCGAAGGTGTTAAAGGGATCGAACTCGCCGAGCGTGTCAAACGCGTCGAACGAGTCGAACTCACCAAACGCGTCGGGCTAATCGTCGTCGATGTCTTGATCGACAACCTCCATAAGAGCTAACAGATGAGCTGCCCAAGCACAGGCAACCGCATCGATAAGAACATCTTTAGGGGGATTCTGGCGAGCACAGCTGTCGCCGTAATAAAAGCCAGTTCCCATCATTTTTGTAAGGGCAGTCTCTACGCACTCGGCAAATTCATCGTTAACTTCATCAACAGGCCTGTCGCTAAACAGTCTTTTAGAAAGACGGATTACCTGATCGGCGGAAAAAAGCATTTTGTTTGAAGCAGCAAAGAGCATCAAACAAAGGTGGTCTTTGTTGTATTTTTTGCCTATGGGAGGCTTGGTTAGGCCCGATTTGATGTAGTTGCTAGCCATGGCAGTTGTAAAGTACTTGCCATTCCGAGCCTGTAACGGAATGCAGGAGTGCACCCTTCCGATGTAGTCGACTATCTCGTCAAGAAACATCAGTTTGTCTGGAAGCTCCTCGTATCGAGGATAATGAAATTCCAATGTAGGAAGGGGTGTGCAGATGGATACACTATTTGCATCTTTAGCCTTGTCGGCGGCAGATTCTGTGTTGATGTCTTTTTCAAAATCCTGCGAGCGATCTGGCGGCACGCTTGCAGAATGTTTCGACCCGGAATCCAAGTCAAAGATATGAGCCATTTTCATCCAATTCTCTATAGTCTTAAAGAACCTGTATATTTAAGAGTAACCTTTTTTTAATGCTATTGTCTGTACAGTTTTGAAAAAGAGTTTTGAAAAAGCGTTAAAGATTCGAGTTGTGTTGAAGCAAAATTGACACAATTGCTGATTGGGGCACAAAAGCAAGGATGGTGATTGCTAGTTGGGGCGCAAAAGCAAGGATGGTTTAACACAGAGAAGATTAAAACAATCATTCTTTTAGTCATCGCAAACAAACTAAGCCGTCACAAGCAAACTGAGTGCTCTATTATTGATCCCCGATGGCAAACCATCAAATCCGATGGCAAACCATCAAATATATTTTGCTTCATATTGACTTAGGGGGTTCATATGAGACAGGCGTTGCGAGGTGCGCAAGAACGTAGATCCGGCGCAAATGATGACACAATCCACGCTTCTAGTTTAAAAAAGTTTGTAGCCTGTGGCTGTGCCGCACTTATTTTGGCACAGACTTTTTTATTTTCTCCCGTAATGGCTAGTGCTGATGATTCAGGGTTTAGCGGCAGCTCATCTGAAGTGTCCGAAGCGTCCGAAACGTCCGAGGCATTAAGCCAACGATTTAACATCGAAGAGGCTACTCAGGCAAGCAAAAACATCGAGGCTTACTCCGATTTACTAGAGGAGCTTACACAGGATGAGACAACAGAGTCTGACTTGTCTAGCGACGTTGATATAGCAGACGCTGCCTCATTGTCTGACTTGTCTGACAATCAAGACTCAATAGCCCAAACCTACAGTAATGTCATTTCGACTATGGGCTATATGTCGACAACAGTTAGCTTTACAAACAATCAAAGCGAGGCTAGAAATCTTTTAAGTAGCCTAAATTCTCTAAGGAGAGATGTCGGAGCATCCAATCTTATTTGGGATGGTAATTTGGAAAAGGCTGCTCAGCAACGTGCTGCTGAGATATCGCTGTTATTTGATCACACTAGACCCAACGGAACATCTGTTTCTACAGTGGGGACTGAGTATAACTGCATAATAAACGGCGAAAATATTGCATTTGGTACAGGCACTTTATCGGGTTCTAGAGTCCTAGAATTATGGAAGAATTCTTCGGGACACTATTCAAATATGGTCAGCACTTCTTTTAAAAGTGTGGGAATGGCCAGTGTCACGGTTAATGGAGCCACATACTGGGTTCAGCTATTCTCATCCTCTTCGGGTAATTCAACATATTCAAGCATTGGAACTAGCGCATCTATACAGGTGATATATGGAGATCAGATCCAGTACAACGGCTCAAATAGATATGAGACTGCCGTAGGAATTGCCGAGCAAAACTTTACGCGGCCCACTAGTGTGGTCATAGCCACGGGTGGAGATTATGCCGATGCACTTTCTGCATCTTCGTTGGCAGGAATGCTTGACAATGGCGATGGGGTTCCAATTTTACTTACAGCCTCAGCCAGTCTTCCTGATTGCGTTAGGCAATACATTGCATCCAACAGCTCTATTAGCAATGTTTATATTGTGGGTGGAACATCTGCGGTAAGTACACAGGTGCAAAATCAGCTTGCCTCTTTAGTTGGAACTAACTACGTACATAGGATTAATGGTGACAACAGATATGAGACGGCAATTGCTGTAGATAAGTTCTGTTTGGAAAATCTTGCAGGGGGATATCTTCCAATAGTTATTTTGGCCTACGGATACAACTTCCCCGATGCAGTTTCGGCCTCACCTCTAGCTTATATGGGCTATGTGCCTGTGCTTTTATGCGGTAATACCGTTGAAGCATCTAGTGAAACACTCGAGTTTATCCTGCAAAATCACGAATACGTGATCATAGTAGGTGGCGATGCTGCTGTCTCTGAAGATATACAGACAGTTTTAGAAACCACTCCAAGTAATATTGTTGGCGGAATTAGGGTCTATGGTGACGATCGCTACGAAACTAGTGCACTTATGGCCATGTTTACCACCGAGTTGCTGCCTGATTACTTCAATTGGAATAGCATTGCTTTTGCAACTGGAACAGATTATCCCGATGCGCTTACAGGCGCTGGACTTTGTGCAAAAACTGGATCTCCTTTGATTCTGGTATCTGATAACAAGACAAGTGCCTTTACTGAGGCTCTCTCGACCATGCTTTCAGATTATTATGGTGCTGGATATTCCTACGTTGATACTGTGTACTATCTTGGTGGAGACAGTGCTATTAGCACTACAACCCAGTCCCAGATACGACAGGGCTTAAATTGGATTTACGGCAGTTTTGCTGTCCAAAGAATTTTCTGATAGCCACTGGGCGACCGTCTAGAGCTTTTCGAGATTTTTGAAAATTGAGTGCTATAACCTGACTTTTGCAGTTAAAAAGGGCCATTTTCCCTATTCTACCGGGGGAA
>CAZOMM010000015.1:0-32186 GCA_964581165.1 uncultured Coriobacteriaceae bacterium | reverse complement strand
AGCAGCCATAGTCTCATAGCGAGTATCACCATAAAGACGTGTCCAACCTTCTTTTGTGGTAGTCGAACCTGAGCCTGAACCTGTTCCGGTTCCTGAGTCAGAACCTGTTCCCGAATCGGTTCCGGTTCCTGTTGCTGTGCCGTATTGCTTAGCTGCTTCAAATGTTGCAATTGCTGCTTCTAGTGTAGCAGTGGCTGCATCTACCTGACTTTGAGTCACATTTGTGTTGGCTAGTACAGTTTGAGCAGTTCCTAAAGATATGGACAGCTGCATAGCAACAGCTATGCTTACCCACTGCTCATCTGTAGAAACATCTGATCCATCTAAACTAACTGCAGTGGAATTCATTGCATTAGTTGCAGCATCAACAGCAGCTTGCAGATCAGCCTTATAAATATATGTGCCGTATTGCTTAGCTGCTTGGAAGGCCCCAATTGCTGCATTTAGTGCAGTAGTAGCTGTGTCTACCTCAGCTAGACTTGCGTATTCGTTGTTATATACGGTTTGAGCTTCGACTAAAGCTGCTTCAAGTGCATCATAAATACTTTGACTTACCCAATACGCATCTGTACGAACATCTGTTCCATCTTCGCTAGCTGATGCAGAAGCCAATTCTTCAATTGCAGTATCAATAGCAGCCTCTAAGTCAGAAAGGTCTACATATATTACCTGCCAGTCAAGAATCGGAAAACCATCGTTGATGAGCTCAACATCCAAAGAGTAGGCCTCACCCAGCTTAGCAATCATGTCCTCTGACTTAAAATCATCCTCGCTGGTAGCAATTCCTGTCTCATCCTCGGTTGAACCAGTACCTTCAATACCCTCAATAGCGTAGTTGTTAGCTACCCCGCCATCAGTGCCATTCTCGTTGGTACCTATTACGGCATTGTAGTTGCCATAGCTTGTATCAAGTAGAGTTCCGGCCATATAGCAGTTGACTACAGTAGAAAGGCTATTATTAAATCCGACGATTCCGCCAACCCATCTACCATTATTGTTGCCTACTGTGCCAATAAAGTAGCAGTTAGAAATCTTTCCTTCTTCTAATGCAGCATTGTTGTTTCCATTACGTCCAACAATACCACCAACACCACTGCGACCTACTTCGTTTGAGTAAACATAGCTATCTGCAAGACCTGCACATCTATCAATGGTGCCCGAATTCTCACCAACGATGCCGCCAACCTTGCCATAGCCAATAACGTTAGCATTTACAGAACATTCTTTAATAACACCATTGAGTCCCGTTGGCTCGCTAGTGCTAATCGCAGCATTGTATCCACCATCGTTAAAGCCAGCTATGCCACCTACGTTGTATGCACTAGAAGCAGTAACATCAACGGTGCTATGAACATTGGAAATTTCACCGCCGTTATAGGCAACAACAGCTGCTACATAATCTCCCTCGTTAACAGTAGAGGTTACTGAGCCTGTAATCGAGAAGTTTTTAATAACAGCATCTGCACCGGTTTGTCCAAAGAGAGCTTGGTAACCAGATCTAGACTCTATTGTTAGGTTGGAGATTGTGTAGCCTTCGCCATCGAAAGTGCCATTAAATACGGTGTTTTCTCCACCAATTGGAGTCCAGTTGGTAATTCTAGATAAACTGATATCTCTGGCAAGGCTTAGGGTTTTGCCAGTAAAGTCATTCCCGGCATTTACAAGCTCTGCAAAGCCCATTAGATCAGCAGAGTCTTCGATTACATACTCATCGGCAGATTCGTCATACCAACTAGTATCAGACTCAACATACTGTAAGCTAA
The DNA here is from genome assembly GCA_964581165.1 of uncultured Coriobacteriaceae bacterium. Lineage (GTDB taxonomy): Bacteria > Actinomycetota > Coriobacteriia > Coriobacteriales > CADBOM01 > CAZPAN01. The sequence goes on along the minus strand of CAZOMM010000015.1, from coordinate 30,423 downwards.
AAGTCTCAGTATCTTCATTCCAAGTGCAGTCATACCTAATGCCGTTAATAAGTATGGTGTGGTCTTCTTTGCTTATACGCAGATAGAGGGTGTCATCCGGTGTGTCGATCCAGTTATACGGGGTAAAGTCATCGGTATCTTCTAGCCATGAATAGCTGTAAGTTGGGCCGTTGTAATACTCATTGCCATCTATCGTAATAACATAATTGTCCTCATCGGGAAGCTGCGAGGAGAGCGTGAGCAAGGCAAGTGAATTACCGTCAGCATCGATCATATTGTTTGTAATTGCCAAATCTGAAATGACATAATCCGCAGAAGACTCAATGCCCCAAGAACTAAAAGCATTCCAAAAGATGATGGACTTTAGCGAGCCACCAGTGATTACCAAATCGCCGGCCATGTCCTCAGTTCCAACTCCACCTAGACCTACGGTCGAACCCCACCAGTCTGTATGAGCAGCTATAAGACCACCATTTATATAAATATCTGGAGCATATCCCTGACTTGAAGCACCAATTGCAGCAGCTCGAGACACAGTAGTTACATATAGTTCTCCATCATTAATGGTAATGTCACCCATCTCACCCTCTGTGGGATTATCACCACCAATAACCGCTCCAGTTTGGCTTCCCTTTAAAAACCAGGTACCACCATTAAAGGTGATATCACCGTGGGCCTCGTTAGCGTTTGAACCTATTAAGGAACCCAAACTAGTTTTATACGCATAAAGAGTGCCGTTGCCATCAAGAGTTACGCTGGTCCCATAAGGAATATGAATTGAAGATAAAGAACCACCGCTCACAGTGCGGTCTATCAAGTTGGTGCCTTCGATAAATAAGTTTCCGTCACCTTCAAATTCTATGGCCGGGTCGCTTGAATTAGTTTGAAGATAAATCCTCACATCTTGAATAGTAAGGCTTGAGCCATCACCAACAATAATGTTTAGATCTGTAAAAAAACTAGTAGCACTATCATCTGCCGTACCTATACCATTACCAACAAGAGTTACCTCAATGTCCTCTCCAATCTCAATGGTTCCATAGGTGCTCCCATCTTCGATTTTATACACGCCACTTTCTTCAATCTTCATGCCTGTAGTAACAGTTCCATCTACTTCTACCTCATCGGCGCTTGCCGTACTTGCATACATTGGCATAAATGAGCAAGCCAGCAGGATGCTGAGGAACACCGATGTCAGCTTTTGCGACATCTTGGTTCTTGAGTACATCCCCATTTACAACCTCCTCCTAAAAGAGTAAAAGAGTGTCATTTTTACAAAATCCATCTCGGTAAAAGAACTCGGCGTATACTCACCTCCCAAATGTGCCGTGTAGTTGATTCTATCTCAATTTAGAATGTTCTTAAAAAAGATAAATTAAACATAGACTTACGGTCTACCCCTCCCTGTCCTCCCTTCAAATACTTGATATCTACTACTTGTTAATAATCTCTAAAATTTGGTTTCGTATCGTTCTGGGCACTGGGCTTAAATCTGTATCCCCGCCAAAGAACCAAATATCTTCTGTGATCCCACCAACTTGATCGGCAATAGACTCGACAGAGCTAAGGTCTATAGAAGCAGCAAGCGAGTAAGAAGGATTGTTATTAGCAGAAACTAGTAACAAAATTCCGTTAGATCTTCCGATAGCAGGACCTGCCACAAGGGCATCTGCATAGTTCCAGCCGGTAGCTACGCCTATTACCTCGGCACTTGAGCCGTTTTCTAACATGTAGTTAGCAACAGCAGCAGATGTACCAAAGCGATTCTCGGGGTAGCTGTTTCCGTACTGAGTTCCACCAGCAAGTCTTATGGCATCAGATCCTGTGGCGGTTTCTATCCAAGACTCAGTAGAAGAAGAAACTACAGCAGTTCCTCCCACAATAATCACAGAAGTAGATGCGTAATCCTCTCTCAATGCAGACTGGGCTTCAGGCAAAATCCCAACACTGGATCCTGAATAACCAACCAAAAATAGCGGAGAAGAATTAGCCGCCGTATAAGCAGAGATACCTAAGGCATCAGCGTAGTTCCAACCAGTAGCCACTACTGGTGTTCCCTGCCAAAGATTCCGCTCTACGCCATACTCATAGATCTCCATCTGAGTTTCAAAACGATTAGAGCCATAGAGTCTTGTGACACTAGAACCTACTGCCGAAGCTATCTCGCTTGCAACATCATCAGAAACTACTGCATTGCCGCCCACAATAATCACTCTACTAGCACCACAGCTCCTTAAATATTCGAGAAGATCATCAGAGGCAGTGTTTGTGTTGGCTAGCAAGATTGGATAGTCCAAAGCGCCTGCAAGTCCAGAGGCAGCAAGAGCATCAGCATAGTTGAATGCATAGGCAATGATCACACCATCGGTACCGTTGGGGTAAGCCTCCTTAGCGGTATTTATAGCCGTCTGTATGCGAGTTTCGCCGTCTACATCCACAGCAGCGGCAGTAACGCTAACTTCATCGCCGGATTCGCCGTCGCCGGATTCGCCAGGTGTTGTTTCGTCATCGCCGGGTGTTGTAGCTTCGGGATCCGTGATCTCAAACGTAATCTCACGTGGCTCGTTATCTCCCCCAGAGAGATTGGTAAGAGGTGTAACGGTGATCGTTGCAGTTCCTATTTCTACATTGTTTGAATAACTGATTGTGTAATCTAGATCCTCTATCAACTCGACACCATTAAGGCTTACCGTTACAGCGGGTTCTATAGCCTCGCCAGTGTAGTCGTAAGAGTCTTCCTCGATGCTTATATCGCAATCGTCAAGATCGGCAGGATCAATATAGAAGTAAGCCAGAATATAGTTATTCATTCCATAGGTATCTACTGGCCTTATGGTCATGCAAGCTTTAACCTCAGAAGCAGTAACATTTTCGCCTGTAACATTGCGATTTAGATAGCCCTCTGATTCTTCTAGACTGCCTTCTTCGGGCTCGGGATCTCCAGCAGTTAGTCGATAGTCCGTACCTTCTACAAGCACATATCCGTTGTATTCAAGCGAAACGCTTGGAATAATGCTTTCGCCCGTAAAGGTAGCCACTGGATAGCCTGGGATAATATCTCCGTTATCGTCTAACATATTGAAGCGCTTTTGATCGGAGTCCCAAACCCATGTGATGCCCTGACAAGAAGCGCTAGTAACCGTACACTCATCGCGAATACTAACGGTGTCTAAGTTGTAATAGCCAACGCCTGTTCCTTCTAGGGTCTCGGCATCGTCATTGGCTGTAAGCTGCACTATATATCCGGCTGGAGTACCAGAAGAAACAAAACGTACACAGCTTGTGCGATTATTAACTACAGCTCCATTAACTCCGCTCGTATACTCTGTGTAGTAAACGTTTCCATCGCTATCAGAGATGAGATTTCCCCATCTGTCATATAGAGTCCAACTGCGTGTCTCGGCATTTAGGCTTGCAACATCTGGAAGATCCTCAAGGGTCTCTCCACCGTCATACGAGATAAAACCTTCGCTGTCATAAACAGCATAGGCACCACTCCATGAACTTCTATCACCAAAGGTGTAACCATCTAGATTTATTGCGGTAGTAGAACTGTCATATACAACATAGGAATAGTCTGTTGAATCAGATTCGACCCCGCCAATCAAAATCCTAATTGTCTCGGGCATAACAACAGAACCAAAGTTGTACTTGCCATTGTCAATTTGAATATTAGCCGTAGATAGATCAGCCTTGCCTATGTCATAGCTGCAGACATCTTCAACAATTCCACTGTACATACCTATGCCTTGGATAGAGGCCCAATACGCACCTCCGCTAGACATTTCTATACCATTTTCGTCGGGGATGACCACAAAATCTGCACCCTGCACAAGGATTGTTCCATCCTTAAGCTCTACCTCTAGCTCGGGAATCGAACCACCATCACCGCCAACATAAGAAGCATCAGAAATTAGATTAACTTTTTCAATCATATCGGCAGTTAACCGGGTTGTAATAAGTTCGTCTTCATCTACCCATACATTTAGAACTGGATATCCACTCTGATTAATAAACCAATAGGTCGTAAAGTCGCCGTCGTATATTGCCTGTGTGTTTAATAGCGCAGCTGCAGCACTGCTTTGCAGCTCAGACTGGGTCATGACCTCTAGGTTGCTATACATCCCCCAGTCTCTGTCGCCTATGGCAGAATCGTCGTGAGTAGGTACAGTACCTTCGAGCATCACGCAATCGTGAACATAGCCCTCATTAGCCCCAACAATGCCACCTTCGCGATACTCAACTCCTTCTTGGGTTCCAATATGAGTGAAGACCGATCCAACGTTCATGCATCCGTAAACCTCACCTAAGGCCTCTGGATAATCATCGGATACAAAGATCGCGCCGCAGATACCTGCTACGTAATACCCGCTCTGGGTATTTTCGACAGTTCCATAATTGGCACAGTAAGAAACAATTCCAGACCAAGTACGTCCAACAACTCCACCAGATATAGGTTTATTCCATCTAGTGCAAATAACGTTACCAGGTGTGTCTTGGCCAGCCATTCCATTGCGACACTGGGTAACAGTTGTATAAACTCCACACTCCGCTGCAATTCCTCCTACAGATACACAGCCTGTAATCTTTCCTAGGTTTAGACAATTTTGAACAATAACAGGGTGATCAGGCGATCCATCGTTGTCCTTGTCCTCGTCATCAGAGACACTGCGAAAACCACCTACTATGCCTGCAACCTGATCTCCTCCCCTATTGGCCAAGGGGTCTCCAGTTACTGAGTCAGTTGCAGAAGTGTTAACAATTCCTGTAACCGAATCGTCAAGCTCATTGTAAGAACCATTTACACAGTCGTAGATGCTTCCATTGGAATATCCAGCAATACCAGCAACAAAGAATGGCCGTGCATAGGTGGTAATCGAACCGGCGGCATCCTCTGCTCCAGCACCTATGCATCTAACCCAAATACTGCCCGTGTTAAGGCAGTCTCTTAGTTCTCCATAAGTCTCTGGATCGCCAAATCTACCAACAATGCCACCAAAGCTATCTGCAACGCGAAGATCCTCTGTACTGGTTGTCTTGTAATAGGAATCGGTTTCTATTAGAGCATCCATAGAACCAGTAAAGCTGCAGTTACTAATGTCGCCTGTGGAATAACCAGCAATACCTCCCACAAAGCGAACAACATATAGCTCATCAGGATTTGACTGCGTGGTGGAATGCACAACGATATCGATAGAGCTGCTGCAGTTAATAAGATCTCCATCGGTCTTTCCTACAACAGATCCAATGCTTCTGATTAGCTGATCCGAGGTTTCAAGGTTGATGTAGCTAACAATAGACTCGTCTTGAAGAATCTCCACATTTTGGATCGTAGAGGTATCAGAAGCATATCCAAATAGACCCGCGTAAGAGTAGATAGAAGTGATGCTTAGGCCTTCTATTGAATGCTCATTGCCATCATAGGTGCCAGCAAATGGATTTTCCAAAGTTCCAATGGGAGTATATTCTTCTTCGCTAAAAGTGCCTGTGCTTTCGTTATAGCTGGCCAGAACAATGTCGGTGCTTTGATTGATTGTTTTGCCTTCAAAATCTACGGCTGCAATGGCATTTCCACTGCTATCTGTTGCAGTGCCATTAACAAGTGCCGCCAATCCTCGCAGCTCGGCAGGCGTGCTTATCGTAAAAGTCTGGGCATTTGTGTTGCTTGTGTACCAAGAAATATCTATGTCTTGGTTGCTGGCCAATGCAACTACTATAGTCTCTAGGCCAGTTTCTTTGGCCAATGTTTGAACCGCCTGTGTTTGCTCTAACTCAAGAATCTCATCAGTTAGAGAGCTGCTATCAATTTGGGCTGCAGCAGAGTCGGCGCTGGCCTGGCCTTTCGACTCTGTTGCATAAGAGATTGCCGCAATGGAGCTTGCCAATAAAAGCGACAAGCATGCAAGCAAAATTATCTTTTGCGTCCCTGTTTTTATGTGCTTTGGTTTTTTAGCTGTATCGCCCATATAAACATTCACCTTCCGTCGGTTTTATCATCGCCTCTTTCCTTGCAAAGATGTCATCCATAAAACAGCCTCCTTTCTCTGCTTCTTTCGATATCAAACTGTCGCTTGGTCCAAAGTCCTCCAAATAAAACAGCAAGTATTGCCGCTATCAGAGAGATTAGGCGCCATGTTAAATTCACATAATGCGAGACGTTATAAGTGCCATCTTCCTCAGCTAATTCTTCGAGCAGAGTAACTGTGTAGCTATCGGATTCTGCAACACTGCTATCCAAATCCAGACTTTCGCCATCACCAACTCCAGTGGAGTCACCAAGCCCAGTAGAGGTTTCGGATTCCATCTCGCCTGTACCTTCGTTGCCACTAGAACCCCAGGCACCTTCGCCAGATCCTCCGCCAGAGCCAGAGGTAGCGCTGCCCTCTCCTGTACCAACTCCGCCAGCCGATCCAGTGCCAGATCCGCTGCTTCCGGTGCCCGAACCACCGCCGCCACCGCCGCCACTACCTTCTGATTCGCCACTAGTGTTCTCTGGCAGCGGCTCAGGATCGTCAACCGTATCATCAACAATGATTGTGATCTCAGAGAGAAGCCTAACCATCAACCTAGCGTTATTTGCAGTAGGACTTTGCATTCCAAGCATCAAACGTAGACATTGGTCCGATGTCATCTGATCGTATCCACCAGAAATTGGATCGTTGCCCAAATCGCGGTAATACTCAACCGCGATCATGGCCGAAACACTTTCTTGACCTAAATATGCAGCGCTAGAAGACACTGCATGCATGTAGTAGTTGGAATAGCGATATCGAGAGGAGAGTATGGTGCTGGCACTGTAAAAGCCCGTCTCGGCCCCATATCCATCGCTTCCTCTAAAAGAAATAAATTGCATGGTCGATGGATCTATGCCGCACAGGCGCACAAAGTTTCCGATGGAGATACCCCGAGCATACATGGTTCCCCAGTCGTCTCCCCTAGTTAGGTAAGTAAACCAGTCGGTATAGGTTCCATAGTCTTCGATATCTTGGGTTGTAACAGTTACTGTGCGCGAAGGTGCGGCATCTAGGCCATAGTTGTCATAATCACTGCGGGTAATAACAGTAACTGTAATGGAACTTGTGTTTCCAATAGGCTCGTCTGTATCGCCGTCATAAACCCTAACCCTATCTCTAACGTCGTTACCGTAAATTCCTCCGCCAACAACTGTTGCAAAGACAAAGCAATCAGCAAAACCAGAAAGCGTCGAAAACTCCCCGTCTTGGGTGATTGTGGCGTACAGATACTCCTCTGTGCCGCTTGGATCCCTCATAACAGACCAGCTAAGACCATCTATATCAGTGTTTGTGGAATAGAGAGTCTGTCCGTTGTTGTAAGTAACCCTAGCTCCAAAGTAATGGATATTGCCCGACACCGAAACATCTATAGAACTATCACCAAAGATCTCTCCTGTAGACGCATTTAGGACCTCAACATTGCTTACATAAGCTTCGTTGCCCCTAATCTCAACCTGCACATCAAATGTAAGAGTGCTAGAGCCTGTGTCTACCGAAACCGTAAAGTAGGCAATTCCATTTCCCCAACCCGCCGAGGTAACTAAGCCATCGTTAGAGATATAAGCCAGCACTGCATTAACTGGATTACCATCAAAATCGGTGCAGGCAGTTCTTGTCCAGCTAACTTTGTAGGCACTATCCATAGCCTCTGTAAGCGTGCCATTGCTCCAATAGATCATTGGGATAAACTGCACGGTTCCAAATTCGGTAACAATCTCAGGGAGATTGGATGTGCTATAGGTGGTGGCCTTGGAGTTGTAGTAGTCGGTGTATCTCATCGTGAGTGTTAGGGCGCTCAGATTTGAGCTGGATGATGAGGAGCCCGAGGATCCTGAGGAGCCGCCTGAAGAGCCACTCGAGGAGTCGCCCGAATCGTTGCCCGTTATATAGATTTTGGCGCTAAATGTGTAGCCCAAAAGCGAACACTCTACTACAACATAGCCGTTTCCTGTATTAAGCGAAGAAACCAGCCCATCGGCAGAGATCGTAGCAAGTGCATAAGAAAGTTCAGCTCCGGTTACGCTGTGGCTAGAAACTATGGTCCACGATGCATCTAGACCCGCTGTGTCAGAAAAGATGATCGACGAATCAGACATCAACAAAGCCACAACCAAGCTAACTTCGCCATAAGCACTTGATATCTGCGGTCTGCTCTCACCCGAATAATAGACTGTAAGACCATCGGTGCTTTCGTCCTCATACATCAACAAAGCCCATGCAGGAGTAAAAGAACTAGAATCACCAGAAGAATTGTTTTGAATTGTGATAGGTATCTCAAGGCCCACAAAATCGGGATAGACAGTAGACGAGCATTTAAGAATCGCGATTCCATCGCCTGCCTGAGTGGCTGTGACCAATCCGCTCCCATCGGATTCGTTTGTTACCACAGCAATCATCTCGTTGAGCAAAGTTTCGCCATCTGCCTCATAGTATTCAGTAAATCCCCATGTGATTCCTGCGTCCAAAGCACTGATGACGCTTCCATCGGACATATGAACCTGGGCATACAAGATCATCTCGCCGCCGGCTTTTGAGATTGTTGGTTGCGATTGGGCTGTGTCGTCAGAATCAGGATCGTATTCAATGGGGTCGGCATCTGGATCGTAGTCTTCGTCTTCTGGATCCAATACCAGCTCATAAGTGATGTCGACCGAGGTAATGTAGAGGCTATTATCTAGCGTAACGAGGCTCGATGTCTCGTTGCTGCTATCAGACTGGGTGGACGATTGGCTGGATGAGCGAGTAGATGATTTGCTAGACGAGCGGGTTTGTGCTGCAGCAGCCTCTGCATCGGCTGCACTCAGGGCACCAAGTGATTCTTCATCTTCTGCATTGGATGTATTGGATGTGTTGGAGCTTGCGCTCGATCCTGTCGAAGCTGAATCTGTGCTAGAGCCGGTGGAGTTGGAAGAGCTGGAGCTGGCGGAGCTGGCACCGGTGCCGCCGCTGGCGGAGTCGGAGCTAGCAGATCCACTATCCGTTGACCCGCTTCCCGTTGCATCAGAACTCCCCTGCTCTGCACTCTGAGCATCGTCTGTGCCGCTTGTTTCTGTTGAATCACTTGAAGTCTCTTTGCTGCTATCGCTGCCAGTTCCTGCATCAGAGCCATCTGTTGCATCTAAAGCAACACTATCTGCTGAGCTACTGCTCTCAGAACTGCCTTGCTCAGACGAAGCACTAACATCATCTGCCTGCTCTGCCGTAGACGCTAAAGCCTGAACAGCCTGGCTGTAACTAGCATCTTCAAGGGTGCTTGCAGAAGCTCCCGCACCTGGAAAAAGGCAGCTCATCAAAAGCGAAAAGACCGCTATGAACGCTGATATATTCCTAGCGTTTTTTAGCCATAAGCCTCTAGATGCCATACGCCTGCTCATGGTTTGTTCACTCCTCTCCAGAAGGACTCACCATATAGAGTTGACCAGTTTCTGGATCCTGATAGACCCTGCCCCTGTCTATATACTCCCCAGTTCCACTGCCCGGCAGATCCTCTGAGTTTTCAACGTCATAGACCTCGGTGCCATCTTGTATTTCTACCTTTGTGGGAGACGAGATATCGATGTTCCAGGCACCTACAAGTGCCACCATAAGACCCGCTGCAAGCACTAACATACAGTCGGCCAAATTAACCAATCCCGAAGACGGATCCAGCTCCTCTTCTTCTCTAGGCTTTCTAAAGCTACTCGAAGAAAGCCTGCCGCCAAGATTGCCTCCTATCAATTAAATCTCCTCCCCTCATCCCTACTGGAGGATTCCCTACTGGAACCTCTGTTAGAACGAGCACGCGACCTAGCAGCCTTGCGTGCCTTCCACTTGCGAACCCTCTCTAAATCGCGCTCTTCGTGAGGATCGGGAAAGGCGGATGCATGGTCCGAGGGTGAGTCGATGTCGATATCTCCGGCACGGCGCATCTCGTCAACTTTTTCGAGAATTGCGGTGCAACTGGCTTCTAGTGCCGACATATAGTCGTTGTACCAAGTTCTTCTGATTCTCGAGACTACAAACGAAATTGCAGATACCAAAAGTCCAGCTACGGTGGCATCAAATGCCACTAGTAACGAAGACGAAAGTGTTGCTGTATCACCATCGCTTAGCGCAACAATTCCAGGACCAAGCGGAATTAAGGTAGCCATGAGACCGAGCTGCGGAGCAATTCGAGAAATTGTGGAATTGATATCGATTCGTAGAAACCTGCGGGATTCTTGTTCTTCGATAATGCGCTTACCAAGAGCAAGGTGAGATTCCACATCTAGGCAGCGATGATCCCACAAACGAAGCAGGGAGCGTTTTTGCCAGGCAAGCAGATTGGAGTCCGAAACAACCTCGGGCAACTGATCGGGATGGGCTTGCTCGATGCTATTAATAAATGAACCCATGTGTATTTTGAAGTGCCTACGTTCTGTTATTGCCTCAACAAGCACCGAACCAATAGTCCAAAGCATGTAGACAATAAGCAAAATGAGCACTACCAAAGTGGGAACCATCAGTGCCTGTGCAATGATATGCAGCACATCATGAACATATGTCTGTGCAAGTAATTCCATCCAACTTACCTTTCTACAACTTTTGCTCCCTTAGCAGCTGCTGCGAGTCCCAGTAGCCGCTGTAGCTGCAAACTTCCCAACGGCTGCAAACTCCGCGAGTCCCAGCAACTGCAAACTCCCTAACAGCTACGAACCGCAACAACTGCTAGTCCCAGTAGCTGCTGTAGCTGCAAACTCCCTTAAAGGCGCGCTATCCCGAATAGGGAGGATAGCTATTACCTAAAAATCCAATCATCTCCTCCTCTGATACATCTGCACCAAGAAATAGCGAGTAAAAATCCCGACCAATCTCGACCATGTCCACGTCGTAAAGATCGGGATAAAGCATGTTGGCAACCCACTGAATACCCAGATAGCGATTGCAAGCCATGGGTCTATCCACCCAGGCAATTGGGGTATTTGGCATTGTGTAAACGCGCCCGTTGCGCACTGCGCGTATAGAAGACCAGTCGTCACTTGTTCGAATGTGGTTATCGGCACCACTTCTAAGATCCTCGTCCCAGGCAACAATTACCTCGGGATCCCAAGCGATTACAGACTCAAGCGAGACATCTGCCATACCAGCATCATCAAGTAGCTCAACATCGGCAACTACATTGGCTCCGGCCACAACAAAGGTAAGCGCATGCTGGCTCGAAGCCGGCTCTGTTTGCAAACCCAAGGGGCCTTCTGCATAGTAAAGAGGCACCTTCTCGTCTTCTGCAAGACCGCCAACAGCAGAGGTCACAGCCTGGTAGGCATCCTCGCACCAAGCAGAAAGCTCAGCCGCCTTTTCCTCGCGTCCAAGAATGTCTCCCAAGGTCGTATAAGCCTGATTGATCTTTTCGAATGAGCCATCTATAAGCACCACCGGAATCCCGGTTTGGTTTTGAATATCAATGGCCTCAGAAATATTGGCCTCGGTAAGCTCAATCGAAGAAATCGAGAAAATAAGCTGAATATCATTGGCCATCACAGCCTCTAAATCCATGGTGTTGGATTCCATGTTGCCAAGATTTATCAGCCCCTGCATCTCCTCGGGAAGATATTGCAGATCCAAATTGGAGTACTCAGAACAAACGGCTCCTATTAGATCGGGAGCAAGAGTCATCACAAAAACCTGAGCTAGAGACGAGGTAAAGAAAACCTTCTCTAAAGCAGAGGGCGTAGGTATCGTTAGTTCGCGTCCGGCATCGTCTACGATAGTCCGCTGCCCGCGAAACAGAGCATCTCCTGCCTCGGAGCGACAAGCACTTAGCAGCGGCGTTGCAAAAGAAAGCGAACCTAGGGCAGCAGCGCCGGCCAAGCCGCTAAATTGTCTTCTGCTAATCTTGTAACTCATACGTCCTCCAACTCATACATCCTCTAGGCCTCGCGTCCCCTAGCCTACGCGCTTTCTAGCTTGCACGTCTTCCTCTGGGCCGCGCGTCCTGTAAACTCGTGCGTACCTGCAAGCCGCGCATCCTCCCAGTCGTATCACACGGGCACGCAAACTCTAGTTCGCACACCGGGTTCTATCTCTACTTCGACAATACGTGCACAGGTGCCATAAATCTCTTGCAAGCACTCGTTTGTCATAACCTCTTCTGGACTTCCATCGCCGATGATCTTTCCCTCATCCATGGCCATCACACGATCAGCACAAAAAAGAGCGTGATCGGGATCGTGGGTAACCATAATCACACCGGTTCCTCGCTGCGAAAGTCCCTTCATCCTGTTTAGAACCATCTGCTGGTTTCCAAAATCCAAAGAAGCAGTTGGCTCATCCATAATCAAAAAATCGGGTTCTTGAGCTAGGGCTCGGGCAATCAATACCAGCTGCTGCTGACCACCAGAAAGCTCGGTGTAGACCTTATTGGCAATGTTTTCGATACCCAATTCCGAAATTGCCGCATATCCAATTCTTCGATCCTCATCAGAAACCACAGCTAGCCGATTTATATAAGGAGTTCTTCCCATAATCACTACGTCTGCAACAGAAAATGGGAAAGGCGGAGTGTGAGCCTGAGGTATGTAGGCAAACTTTTGGGCGCGCTCTTTTTCGCTCATAGAAGTGGTGTTTTTGCCATCCACTAAAACGCTGCCAGACATAGGCTTTAGCAGGCCCAAAATGCTTTTGAGCATTGTTGTTTTGCCGCAACCATTTCCTCCAATGATGCAGGTAAACTCCCCTTTTTTAGCCTCAAAAGAAACACCATGAACAATTTCTGTTTTGCCATATCCAGCATGGAGATCTTTAACCTGCAGCGACATTGGCTGCGATGACGTTGCTTGCGGCATTGCTTGCGGCGACACTGCTTGTTGCGACGACCTTGGCTGCGACATTAGTTCCACCCCCTCATATTCTGCTTGAATATAAAGATAAAGAATGGAACACCAACAATTGCTGTAAGAATTCCTATTGGAATTTCTGTTGTTGTAAGAAGTCGTGAGAAATTATCGATTATGAGCAAATAGATGCCGCCCACAAACATAGATGTTGGGAGTAAAACCTTGTAATTTGGACCTACGATTGCACGCGCTAAATGCGGAATAACCAGACCGATCCAGCCCACAATTCCAGCCACAGCAACCGAAACTGATGTAAGAAGAGTCGATGCAAAGATAACAATGATGCGTGTACGGCGGGTGTTAACACCCAAGGCACGGGCTTCTTCGTCACCAAAAGAAAGTACATTTAGCTGCCAGCTCGCAAGGATCAGTATCAAAAAGCCCGCAATCATGGGAATTATTGCCGCGATAAGCTGGCTGTTATTAACAGTGTTAAAGCTCCCCATGAGCCAAAAAGTAATGGCCGGAAGCTGGTCTTGGGCATCGGCCACAAGCTTTACCAAAGATGTCCCCGATTCAAACAACGAAGAAACCAAAATGCCGCCGAGCACCAAACCTAAAATTGGATCGCTACGAACAAACTTGTTAATGCCAACAGCTAGGCCAACTGCAATCATTCCACCTGCAAAGGCCATAAGCTGAATTATATAGTTGGGCATATTGAGAAGCAGTGCAAGACAGGCTCCCAAACTTGCACCAGAAGAAGCTCCGAGAATATCGGGAGACACCAAAGGGTTTTTAAACATTCCCTGATACGAGGCACCTGCCACAGCTAGAGCTGCACCAACTAGCACAACTAGACATATTCTTGGAAAGCGAATTTTAAAAATTACGTTATCGATGCTTTTGAGACTCGGGTCTGCTGCAATCGAAGCAGGATCAGCAAAATGCCTGTGTATACCCTCAATCAGCTCCATGGGTGAGAGATTGTACTGTCCAAGAGCAAAGGAGATAACCATAGTAAGTATTAGAGCCACAACAAGTAAGACCTTGACCCAAACAGGAACTTTGCGTCCAAAGATCTTATTTGCCCGCTCTTGTAATACCTCTACAGGCTCGTTCACAGTTCCCCCAACTTCTAATCTCTCCTAAACCCCAATGCAAAAGCAAGGCCTTCACAAAAGAAGAAATAGCAAGAATGTATAGTAATTGTGAAGCTTCTTAATTGTGAAGCGATTCATTAAGAAATCTTCTTTATTCGGAATATATTAAGAGCAAAATAATATTTAAAAAAGGTGTTTATCCCCATCATTTCCCCACCACCAAAAAAAAGGCACCCGTTTTGGGTGCCTTTTTTGTAAGGTTTATGTCTTGAAACTCGGGAGTCCGGGCGCTCAAAAGCTTGGGAGCTTAGAAGTCGGAACTCGGGAGTCCGGGCGCTCGGAAATCCGGGTACTCAAAAACTCGAGAGTCCGGGCGCTCAAAAGCCCAGAAACTCAAATTCACTGATAACGTGGAACCTCAAATGTAAGCCCAGTGCCCCTATAAGTAAGTCCGATATAGCTGTAATAATTGGACATGATACTAGCAATTGAGCTAGCCCAAGTTAAAGAGGTTGCATACTGATGCCACACAGAGCCCTGAGATACAGCTCGATTAACATCCCATTTCATCTTGTAAAGCGTATTTTGAGCACCCGATGCATCCGAAGAAGAGCGATTTATGTAATTTGTATTTATCCAAGATGCTCCGCCCAAAATAGCTGCGCTCACGCTATTCCAGCCATTTCGTAATGCCATCAGCCTACCACCAGATAAAGGCGAGCTGTCATAAGCGCCAATTCCAAAGAAATTGTAATAGGTGCCAGCCGCATAGGAATTTCCACTAGAATCTACAGTGCTTCCGTCATACACGTAACCTTGAGCCAAAGTAGAACAACCCCAGCCAGTCTCGAGTGCCGCATGAGCAAGCAGATAAACCTCATTTATCCCATAGGTCTTAGCAGCATCTATAAAGTACTGACCTGTTCCTCTAAGAATACTTGTTACCCCATAAGACTGCTCAGAAGTTGTGCACATAGCATCTATAAAGGCATTAAGCTGACTAGCAGTCATCCCGGAGTATCCGTTAGATAGAACTGCAAACTGATAGAAACCCGAATCGCCAGCTGAGTACCCACTGGGATCTACAGCGGCATAAATCTCATCGCGTGTATAGCTACTGCCCGACTCACTATACTGCGCGTATTCAAGATCAACCATGGTCGAAAGAGATATTGAATAAACCTGGTAGACAATATTGGTGGCAACATTAACAACATTTGTAATACCAGTACGATTGGTTACCATGTCTCGAATATCTTGACTCACAGCAGCGGTTCCACCAAAGAACTTAACCGTGTCGACTCCAGTTTGCGGAACGTTATAAACAGATTTGTGATTTGAATCGCTTACAAGAAGCAACACGGAACCATCATTGCCCTGAATCGCACTGCCAGCAAGTGCATCCCAAGGAGAAGTTCCAGTTGCAAAAGCCACCTTATTCCACTCCAAATAGCCATTATCAACGGCCCAATTAGCAAGATCGATCGAAGTCTCATAACGATTATCGCCATAGACCCTAGTTACGTTGTAGGATCCGCCTCCTAAAAGTGTGACACCTTCTAATATGCCAACAGTGCGCTCGTTAACTACGGCATCTCCACCAACAACCAAAGCATCAGTTATCGTGTTTGTGCTAAGCAGAGCAACAGCAGCTTCTTTAGTAAGTGATCCATCTGAGTCGGTTAGAAAGATCGGCGCAGCCAGATTGTACGCAAGCGGAGCCGCCGAAAGTGCATCGGCAAATGAATAACCAGTAGCAACAATGGCAAATCCAGTGTTCCAAAGATCGGCCTCTAGTCCATAGTTGTAAATTGCCATCTGGGTGAGAAACCTAGTGTCGCCATAAAGCCTTTCAACATTCCCGTATTCGGCAAGTTCATCAGCAACTTCGTTTGAGACAACCGCATCTCCACCAACAATAATGATCTCAGTTGAGCCAAGGGTCTCGATTGCATCTGCTGCGTATTGCGAAAGTGAATCCGTAGGAGTTAGCAATATTGGACACGATAGAGCGCCTGCAAGCGATACAGCAGAAAGGGCATCGGGAAAGCTCTGGCCGCTTGCAATAATTACATACTCAGAGCTGTCGCAGGCATACAAAGCCTCTAGAGCAGCCGTCTGATATCTAGTAGAACCCGAAAACTCTATGATCCCTGTTAAATCTCTCATATCACTGATATTTAATGTGAACATTTGCGAATCTGTCTGAGAGCTAGAATCCGAGTCATCACTGCTTGTGGCATCGTCTGCAGATAGATCTACATCGTTGGCCTCAGCAGAGGCATACATAGCATCCACAGCCTCGGCAATTTCTTCGTCAGTGATTTGCGAGACATCCGCTGATTGAGAATCTGCTTTTGAGTCTTGCGCCTCTTGTGTCTGTTGGGACTCTTGTGTCTGTTGCGTCTGTTGTGTCTCAGTGGTAGCTGATGTGGACGTTTGTGAGTCTGCCTGAGAGCTAGAATCCGAGTCATCACTGCTTGTAGCATCGTCTGTAGATAGATCTACATCATCGGCCTCAGCAGAGGCATACATAGCTGCCATAAGCTCGGCAATTTCTTCGCCAGTGATTTGCAAAGCATTCACTGTTTGTGAACCTGTTTCTGAGTCTTGTATCTCGGCAGCAAAGCCAAGAGGAGACATTCCCAATACCAGTAACGCCGAAAGCACAGTACAAGCAAGCTTTTTGCTAATAGTCATATTCATTAGCTTACCTCCTTAATGATTTGACTAGAAACAGCTAGGCTCAACACCTTAGTGATTTGAATGAAAATAACAAGGTCTAAGCTTTGGTAAACTCTCAGGGATTTTAATGCAAAAAAATTTAAGCTTCAATTTAGTAGAGATTAGTTCGCGATTTGCACGATTTGTGTATGTTGCGCACGCAACGCACCCTTTGCAGAAACTTTCCTAGGAAAAACAATCAACTATGCTGCAAAAAGCTCAAGCCCGGTATCCACTAGCATAGGCAGCAGCATACCGGGCTTGTTAAGTAAGGTCTATGTATCAAAAGCTTAGCAACTATAGCTCAGCAAGCATTGCCGCTAGCCCTTTCCTTCCAAAAGTGACCTTTTCGCTGCCATCGGCACGTCCAATAACAACACAGGGAACACTCATGGCTCCATACTTGTCGCGCAGATCTGTAAAACGCGAGGCATCATAGACATTGGCAGTTACATGAGAACTATCTGCAGCAATACGCTGGGCAGCCACAACGGTATCTGGGCACATTGTGCAGGTTAGTGTCACCAAAATCTTTATGTCTATATCCTCATCGATTGCCGCTATTGCCGCAGCATCCTCATCGGATATTGGCTGTCCTGGGCCTGCTGCGTTATAAATCCCCAGCACAAAAGACGTGAACTCATGCCCACCGGGAACCCCATGAAAAGCCAATCCAGTTTGTGTGCCATCGGCCCTCTTAAGCTGCACCATAGGAAGCTCGGCGGCAGGAGTGCTTGCTATCTCATCTGCATCGGCATACGAAAGCGTGATCTTATCGGTTAGAGAGGCAAGCTCCCCCATGTAGCCCTCAAGCTCTGCAGACAGCGAGCTATCATCCAAAACAAGGTGTAGCTCTATGTTCGAAGCCATCCTTGCAAAAACCGAATTTAGCTGGGCTAGCATACCCTCATCAAACAGAGCAGAGGCACCCGCTGTGCTAGCCGACGTGCTAGCCGACTCAGCGCTAGATGCCTGAGTGCTATCGGTTGAAGCAGCATCATCCTTAGCTGCAGGTTGCGGACGTTTAGGGGTAAGGCCTGTTCTCTCGCGGGCATCATGTGCATACTTCTCGGCCTCGGTTGCTACAAGAGCACCATCCCCAACCGCTGTTGCTACCTGGCGAAGAGGCTTTACGCAGACATCTCCCGAGGCAAAAACGCCAGGAATGTTTGTCATGCCATGAGCATCGGTAAGCACATAACCCGACTTATCAAGCTCAACTAAATCCTTAAACATATCTGTTGCAGGAACACGACCAGCCAAAACAAAGATGCCAAATGTACCGCCATCTTCTGGTTTCCACTCGGTTTTCTCTCCTGTTTTGTTGTTTAGAAGAGTAATGCTCCTTAATGCGTCGTCGCCATAAGCGCCTACAACGTTGGTGTTTGTAAGGACAGTGATCTTTTCGTTTGAACGGGCGGCCTCAGCTGCACTGGGCGCACAGCTGAAGTCGTCTTTTCTAATCACTATGTTTACATGCGAGGCATACCTCGTAAGAAAGACCGCCTCCTCGGCAGCTTGAAAGCCACCACCAATTACAAAGACCTCTCGACCGGTAAAAAACTCACCGTCGCAGGTTGCACAAAAGGCAACTCCTCTACCTTGGAACTCTTCCTCGCCTTCAAAGCCAACCTTACGCGGACTAGCACCGGTAGCGATAACCACAGCCAAGCATCTTAGACTACCTCTGGTGGTATGAACCGTCTTGATGTCACCCTCAAGATCTACCGAGGTGGCCTTTGCCATAATTAACTCAGCACCAAAAGACAAAGCCTGCGAGCGCATAGACTCAGCCAACTCAGAACCACTGATAGATGGAATACCCGGATAATTGACCACCTCAGAAGTGATGGTGATTTGACCTCCAAAGCGATCGGCCTCTACCACAACCACACGATACATGGCACGTGCCAGATAAATCGCAGCCGTAAGACCCGAGGGGCCACCGCCAATAATTACGACATCATAAAGATCATCGCTCGCCCCAGCTGGGTTTGCTGTTTGGTCTGCGGTTGGGTTTGCGAGGCGGTCCTCACTCATGATTACCTCCTAGAGCTGACCCACAAGATCTAGCGAAGGCTTAAGGGTGTCGGCACCTGGCTGCCACTTAGCCGGACAAACCTCATCGCCGTGCTCGGCCACAAAGCGGGCTGCCTGCAAAAGCCTGAGCAACTCATCAGCATTGCGACCAATGCCGCCAGCATTAATCTGATAAACCTGAATGACACCCTGGGGATCAACAATAAAGGCACCACGCTCGGCCAAACCGTCAGACTCAATGAGAACACCAAAGTCCTTACAGATTACGTGGGTAGGATCGGCGATCATTGGATAGGTAATCTTGGCGATACGCTCTGAATGATCATGCCAAGCCTTGTGGGTGAAATGAGTATCGGTTGATACGGAGTAGATTTCGCAGTCGTTAGCCTTGAACTGCTCGTATAGGTTGCCAAGATCCTCTAGCTCGGTGGGACAAACAAATGTGAAATCAGCGGGATAGAAGAAGAACAGACTCCACTTACCAAGAATATCCTGCTTAGTAATGGTCTTGAACTCACCATTGCAAAAAGCCTGTGCCGAAAAATCCGCTACTTCTTTACCAATCAAAGACATCTGAAACCTCCTCGTCAAAATCCCCAAAGCTGCCGAAGCTTTCGAAGTTGCAAATCTGTCACAGCAACTTGCTTACAACACATCACTGCAGACAACTGGGGCTTCTCTAAAATACCTAAGGTATTTTAGAGTTCGAAATGGCCTATACATTTTTGATTTTCACCCCAACCCCAAGGCTCTCGGGGAGCGGACATATACGGACATATACAAAGCATATCCAGGAGATCAAGTGACAGAGTTCTTTGACGAAGAATCAACAAAAGAATCAACAGCACAGCTAGTGCTGGGTCTTTTAAAAGCATCCCTGCCACTTGATGCAAAGATTGCTAGCTCTATTGTCAGCTTGCTTCCAAAAGGAGCCTTAAGAGGAGCTTTAAAGGAACCTCTATCAAAAGAAGCTTTATCGATAGAAGATCCACCAATAAATTCCTCCAAGGCGGCCAAGGAATTCACAGTGAACGCAGGGGGCAGTTTTTGTCCTAGCAAGCATCAAGATCAAAGCAAGTCTGACAGGGGGATGGACTGCGCTGGAAATGTTTGCAGATCTGACAGGGGGATGGACGGCGCTGGAGATAGTTGCAAGTCTAGCAAGCAGCAAGATCAAAGCCTGTTGGCTTGGGCTAGCCTCACAGCACTTTTGCGTCGCACACTAAGCCTTGATCAGAAAGTTTTGACCTCCAATGTAGAAATCCTGCGCTCAAAAAACGGAAAGCCCGAGCTTGGCATCGTGGATAAAAATGGCAAGCCCGTGCTTGGGTTTGAGCTTAAAAACAGCGAGACACAGTGTGGTCTTGCAAATAAAAACAATAAGCCGGAACCCGAGCTTGGGTTTTTAAACGGTTCTCATGAACTAGGAATTGGCATCTCGCACACTACACACTGCGATGCCTGCCACACAGCAGCAAGCCTAGGCTTTGGAACCAAGACTGTAGCCTGCGATATAGAAAGAATTGCTAGATTCAACAAGCCCCCAAAATCGTTTTTAAAACGCTTTCCCAATAAAAGATCTGCCGCCTTAATAGACTTACTGCCCCCTTGTGATAAAGCCGAAGCTCTTTGCATACTTTGGACAGCAGCAGAATCTAGGGCCAAAGCCATCGGAACTGGAATTGGAAGAGAAGCTTTATCGATAGATCTTACAGAAGTCCTAGAGACTGCAATCAAAACAGATGCAATTAGCGTAAATGCAATCAGTGCAAGCAATGCTTCATGCAGCAGCAGTGCACTAATGAGTCGGCCTGTAATTGTTCAAGCTCAGTCTTTGAGTTTTGTAACATTTAGATTCGAGGCTTGCAGGGTCTGTGCTTGCATAGACTCCCCTCTAAGGCCCGATGCAGTACAGATACTTAGCTTCAGCTCCCCAAAAGACCTACTTGTGTAGCAACTAGCGAGCCCTGTGCCAAACCAAAATTGGCACGATTACCGGATGGGCGTGCAGAAGCCGCGCTGGACTCGGGCAGTCCTCGCTCGCACTCCCCTTTCTACAAAACATTCTTTTTGTTTGTATGAAGTTGATCTAGAAAGGTTTTCTAATTAGTTTCGCTCGCTGCGGAACTCGCCAGCATCGGCATTCTGCACACCCTTTGGTGAAAGCCTATCGTTATTGAGTACTGCCAAATTGATTAACTCCATGTCAACGGAGGTCTAACATGGAGTTGAATTTTTTCTAACCCTTTATTAGCCCTCAATCCTTACAACGGGCTTAATAAGATCTGCAGGCTTCTCGCGCATCAAGAACAGAGCCTCTTCTAGATTGTCCCATCCCTCAAAAACATGACTTACTAGATGATTCACATTCAAGCGTCCAGAAGAAACTAAGCTTCCAAGCTTTTCCATACGCAGTCTGCCGCCAGGCATAAGACCACCTTTAATTGTCTTGTGGCCCATTCCTACACCCCACTCAAGCCTAGGAATTCCTACGTAATCACCAGAGCCAAGATAGTCAACATTTCCGATAATTCCACCGGGCTTAATAACCTTAACGGCATCATCGAAAACTTCTACTCCACCACCTGCAACAACTACTCTATCAACGCCCTTTCCATTGGTCATATCAAGAACCTGGTCTGCAATTGGGCCAGTTTTGTACGAGATAACTTCGTCTGCTCCATATTTTTTAGCAGCCTCAACGCAAACCGAACGCGAACCAACAGCAATAATGCGCGAGGCACCACGTAGCGAAGCAGCAGCAACCGACATCAAGCCCACGGGCCCTATGCCAATTACCAAAACAGTGTCACCAAACTGAATATCGGCTAGCTCCGCACCATGAAAGCCCGTAGGAACCATGTCAGAAAGCATGCAGGCATCAACAGGATCCACATTGTCGGGGAGTATCGCTAGGTTGCCATCAGCATCATTTATATGAAAGACCTCGGAGAATACACCGTCTTTGCAATTGGAGAACTTCCAACCCGCAAGCATGCCTCCAGAGTGCATTGAGTATCCAGCCTGAGATTCGAGTGCATTCCAATCGGGGGTAATTGCCGGAATAAGAACCCTGTCGCCAGGCTTAAAATCCTTTACCAACTCGCCTACTTCGACAACTTCAGCGCAGGCCTCGTGACCCAAGATCATGTTGCTTCTCTCGCCTAAGGCACCTTCCCACAGCGTATGTACATCGGAGGTGCAAATCGCAACAGCAAGAGGCTTAACGATGGCATCTAAAGGTCCGCAAGATGGGGTATCCTTTTCGATCCATCCACTCTTACCAATCTTGAGCATTGCATAACCCCTCATAAACATTTCCTTTCTATCTTTTGAAGCACTGCTTACTAAGCAGCAACTACCGGGTGGCAACTGCCGCAATTGACACAAACCAGGCAAAATGAGCCGACATGAGCAGCAACCACTAGGCAGCAGCTGCCGCAGAAACACCTTTTAGGAAAGGGTTTTTTGGCACACGCACAGCAAGGCATGCTGCAGGCAAGAACAGCAAAACAAGCCTAAAAAGTAGTGTTTTGTAGTTGAAAATTTTTAGGAACCTAGCAAAACAAGCTCTTAAGCTCAAAAATTTAACAAAGTTTTAACACTACGGTTCGCAGAGATCTTAGCTCATGTCTTGCTCTAATGCTATTAAAAGTTAGATTTTTCAAACATTTAAATTTGCCTGACTAGGAGATTTAAACCTTCGGATTTAAATACTGGTTTACTACCGATTAGCTGTAGCAACTAAGCTGCTTGGCTTTATCGCCTTTATCATGGCCCTTTGTGCCTAGTCCCAAACAAAATGCTATAGACGAGGTGGGCTATTTGGAATCGGCATTCTTGGACTTTATAGACAACTTTGGTTATCTGGCAGTTGGCGCACTGATCTTTTTAGAAAATGTCTTTCCGCCAATCCCTAGCGAGGCGATACTTCCTCTTTCTGGCTTTTTAGCAGCATCAACAGAGATGGAACTTCCTATAGTTATTCTTGCAGCATCGCTAGGATCGGTTGCAGGTGCCTATGTTTTGTACGGAATAGGCCGTCTTTTAACACGCGAAAGACTTACGCGCTTCTTTGAAACTCGCCCGATGCGGCTTTTGGGATTTAAGGGCGAAGATGTAAGCAAGGCTGTTGACTGGTTTGATCTCCGAGGGCAAATATCTGTTTTTATCTGCAGATTTGTTCCAATAGTTCGGAGCTTAATATCTATACCAGCAGGCATTGCTAGGATGAATCTCCTTAAGTTTTTTATCTACACATTCGTGGGTTCTGCGGTATGGAACTCAATTCTTTGCACTCTGGGATATCTTGCAGGAAATGCCTGGCAAACGGTTGCTGAACAAGCTGAATGGGTCACAGACATTATCACGTATGTGATCATCGCAATAGCAGTTGTAATCGTGATTGTCTGGGTTTTCAAGCGAATTGTTCCTGCGGTCAACGAGCGCAAACGCGAGCGAAACAACAGCAGGTGAGCGGCAAGCTGATTGCCGCAAGTGACAAGGCATGTATCGTTTCTGTGAAAAGCAAAGGCAGCCAGGGGCTTTTATTCAATCAAAACTGTATAGTGCTTCATTGTCACCAAAGCAAAACTAAAAAACATACATTTGGGAGACTCGCGCAAGGGGCTCATGCAAGGAACTCGCATAAGGAGTTCGCGCAGGGGGTTCCGCAGGGGGGCTCACACGAGAGACTCGCGCAAGAGGTTCGCACAGGGGACTCGCAAAGATACATATAAGAGACCCACACAATGGGTTCTCACAAAAAAGAGACTGTCTCGCACAAGAACAAGAAAGATACCGTCTCACATAAGAGACTCACACAAGAAGGACGCTATGGGGAATTTTTTCAATAAACTTCAGTGGAAGATGGCCGGATTTATGCAAGGTCGCAATGGGAACGACCAACTCGGCGCGACTTCTTTGATACTGTGTTTTGTCTTTTTGCTCATATATATGTTTACAGGCCTAGATTTCCTATGGATAGTTGGGATCGCGGCCTTGGCTTATTCGATCTTTAGAACTCTTTCTCGCAATGTTCACAAGCGTCAGGCCGAAAATCAAGCTTTTTTGCAAGTTATTTCCAAGCCTAGAAAAACGATCTCTGTGGCTATAAAAGCTATCCGAAATCGCAAAACTACCATGTACTTTAAATGTGAGAGCTGCAAAACAGTTCTTTCTGTGCCACGAGGAAAAGGCCGAATTAAGGTTACATGCCCCAAGTGCCATCATCAGACTATTCGCAAGTCGTAGGTATTTAAGTCGTAGGTATTTAAGTCGTAAGTATTTATAAAAGACATTTATAAGCATTCATAAACTAGGATTTCTTTTGAGATGTATGGATATCTGATAGCAGAAACTAGCAGCTTGGACGAGGCCGAAAAAGAGCGCTATCAGGCTGTCTACTGTGGACTTTGCTTGGATATCCGCGATAGATATGGACAGCTGGCACGCGCAAACCTAGCTTACGACATGCTCTTTTTGCTCCTGCTTCTAGCCTCTCTTTATGAGCCTAAAGAAACTACAAAAATTGCTCGTTGTCCTGTGCATCCTGCAAAACCTAAGCAGATTCTAAGAAGCAAACTTGGGGAGTACGTGGCTGATATAACATTGGCCCTCGCTTACCATAAATGCCTAGACGACTGGAATGACGACAAAAAAACCAGCGCTAAAGTTTGGGCTCGTGCGATGCAAAAGCCTTACGAAATCGCAGCTAGCCGCATCCCAAATCAATGCAAAGCAATAGAGTCGGGGCTCATGCAGATTAGCGAGTTAGAAAGAATGGCCAGCCCAGATCCCGATGCAGCCGCTGCTTTGTTTGGAACTATCATGGCTGAGCTGTTCTGCCCACGCGAAGATGAGTGGTCTAGGGCCTTAAGAGCCTTTGGAGATAGGCTGGGGCGTTTTATCTATCTAATGGATGCGCTGTGCGATATGGATGAAGATGCCAAAAAGAAGAGCTATAACCCACTTTTGGCAGCAAATATATCGCGAGAGAGTGCCATGAAACCGATTATGTCTCATATTGGAATGGCAACTGAGATATTTGAGAAACTCCCCCTAGAACAAGATTTGCATATAATGCGCAGCGTGCTTTACTCGGGAGTATGGATTAAGTACAACAATTTAATGGAAAAAAGTAAGAAAAAGCGACAGAAAAACCAGCGAGAAAAGATCCGAGAAAACCAGCAAAAAAAGATCGAAGGAGAGCAGAGGGCAAATGGCTGAAAGCCCCTATGAGGTTCTCGGCGTTGACGAAAACGCCTCCATGGACGAGGTGAAAAAGGCCTACCGAAAAAAGGCCAGGGAAAATCATCCCGACCTAAATCCCAACGATCCAGATGCAGCCGAGCGTATGAATAAGATCAACGAGGCTTACGACCGCATTATGAACCCAGATAAATATGCGGCAAGCGATAGGCGCAAGCAGCAATCTTCCTACAGTCAAACAACAAGCACTGGATATGGTCAGCAGCAATCAACTAGAGGTTATTCTGGACAAAGCACTGAGCAAAATACCTATGGCGGGTATGGGGGCTATGGCGGCTATGGCGGCGGTTATAGCGGAGGAGCTGGACGCGGCGGTTGGACCGGCGATTTTGACTTTGATGATTTCTTTGGTTACAGAAGCACTGGTCATGCCCAGCCAGTTCATCCAGGAGCAATGGCAAGCGATAGTCCCGAGATGGTTTCTGCCATTAACGCAATCAATGCGGGTAATCCAAGCTACGCACTTAACATCCTTAGATCCTTCAAGAGCAATATGCGAAATGCTCGCTGGCACTACATCAGCGCAATTGCTCACAAGAATGCTGGCAACGAGGTGCAGGCCCTAGAACACATTAGACGTGCGGTTCAGATGGATCCAAACAACAGCGATTATCAAAAGGCACAGGAATGGATTAGCCAAGACGCAAGACAATACCAAGAGCAGGGCAACGCTTGGGGCTTTCAGATGGATACTAGCTCTTTGGGAATGCTTTGCTGTGCCATGTGGTTTTGTGGACCAACTGTTTGCAGTTATCTTCGCCCATGCCTTTTTTATTAGTTCTTCGGATGTCACTGGGTTTTTTAAATGCCGCGAGCTTGGGCTCTTCAAATGCCGCTGGCTTTGTTTCGCATGATTTGGCGCGACTTCGCGCGGGCTTTGCTTCGCGCGACTTGGCGCAACTTCGCGCTGGCTTTGCTTCGCGCGACTTGGCGCAACTTCGCGCGACTTATCGCAACCTGTCGCGAACCTTGTTTCGCGCAACTTGACGCAACTTACCTTGCATCCAAGCGATGCAACCTAAACAGATAACAAGTATGAGATTTCTCATCAGAAAGGATGGCTTTACATGGGAGCAACAATAGGGATTGATCTTGGAACAACCAACAGCTGTATGGCCACAGTCGAAGGTGGCCGGCCCGTAATAATCCCCAACGCCGAGGGTGAGCGCACAACTCCAAGCGTTGTGGCATTTACAAACACGGGTGAAAGACTAGTTGGAACCATTGCCACAAGACAGGCAGCCACCAATCCGGATAAAACCATTGCTTCGGTAAAGCGTCATATGGGCACCGACTGGAGAATCTCCATAGACGGCAAGCGAATGACTCCACAAGAGGTCTCGGCAATGATCCTGCGCAAACTCAGAACCGATGCCGAAGCCTACCTAGGACAACCTGTAACAGACGCTGTTATCACTGTTCCTGCTTACTTTAACGACATGCAGCGTCAGGCCACCAAAGATGCAGGCAAAATTGCAGGTTTAAACGTTTTGAGAATCATCAATGAGCCAACCAGTGCCGCTTTGGCTTATGGCCTCGATAACGGAAAGCCCCAAAAAGTTATGGTCTTTGACCTTGGAGGTGGAACCTTTGATGTTTCTATCATCGAAATCGGCGACGACGTTATAGAGGTGCTTGCAACAGCAGGAGACAATCATCTTGGTGGAGACGATTTTGACGAAAAGCTTGCACAGCACCTGCTCGATCAGTTCAAGAGGGCAAATGGGGTAGATCTTCATCGGGATCCTACAGCCATGCAGCGCATAAGAGAAGCCGCAAGACAGGCAAAAGAAGATCTCTCTTCGCTTGAGACAACTACCGTAAATCTCCCCTTTATTACCCAAGGGGGATCAGGGCCACTCCACCTAGAATCTACTGTTAGCAGAGCTGAGTTTAACCAGATGACCCGCGACCTCATTGATAGGCTGGCTGGCCCTGTGGAGTCTACCTTAGATGATGCAGGAATTGCTGCCAGCGAGCTTGGAATGGTGCTTTTGGTTGGAGGTTCCACCAGAATGCCCGCTGTAGCCCAAGAGGTTCGCTCTCTTACCGGCATGAATGCCTCTGCCACAATCAACCCCGATGAATGTGTGGCCATGGGAGCTGCAATTCAGGCTGCCACTCTAGCTGGCAGCTCAACAGGTCTGGTTAAGGCTGGAAGCATCTTGCTGCTAGACGTTACTCCTCTCTCGCTCTCGATTGAGACAGTCGGTGGAATTGCCACACGTCTTGTAGAACGAAACACCACTTTGCCCGTGCACTATTCGCAGATCTTCTCCACGGCTTCGGCCTATCAAACAAGCGTGGAGATCCATGTTTTGCAGGGCGAGCGTCCAATGGCAAAAGACAACAAAACCATCGGAAAGTTTAAGCTTAAGGGCATCAAGAGAGCTCCTGCTGGAGTTCCTCAAATAGAAGTTACCTTTGACATCGATGCCAATGGAATTCTTAGGGTTTCGGCCAAGGATCTCGACACAGGCAAGCAACAATCAATCACAATCGAAAATTCCGAGCGCATGAGCGATGCCGAGATCGAAAGAGCAATTCGCGATGCCGAGGAGTATGCCGAGCAAGACCAGGTGCGCAAAAGTGCTGTAGATATTGTTTCTAGAGCCAATATGCTTTTGAATGAGTCTGGACAGGCAGTCTCTAAACTCGGGAAAAAACTCTCTAAAGAAGAAAAAAAGCAGATCAAAAATGACGAAAATGCCTTGCGCAAGGCCATCTCAAAAAGAACAGAAAAGATAACTGAGACAGAAATTGCAGCAATTGAACAAGCAATCGCTGCACTCGAAGCCTCAAGTGCTAATGCGCGTAACATGGCAGCTTCGGAGTAGATCTTTTAATCTACTCTACGTCAACGGCGACAACTCTACGTCACCGATACTCTCCCCATGTCAATGACGGCAAGTCCATGTCAGGCGGCGGTTTCTCCATGTCAGTGGCGCTTTAGCGTAGTGTAAATCTCTAACCTTGTTTTTAAAGCTATCTTTAGCGCTAATATGTGTCCGAGACTAAAGTTTTGGGTGAGAATCAAATGAACGGGAGGTACGCCCATAAACATAAACCTAGAGAATTGTCTTTGGGAGGGTGGTATGGCATACCCACAGAATTTTAAGTCTGAGAATTTTACGTCTGCATACTGCGAAGATCTTTACAAGACTCGCGCTATAAGATGCCTTGCTTTTCTTGTTGTTGGACTAGCACTGGCTGCTTTATCGATTGGACTTTTTGGCTGTGGTAGCTCTGAAGAGACGGGCGATGCTCAGCAGGATTATTCAGAAGGATCTGACAGCAGCTCTGATACGACGGATTCCGAGGATGAACAAGACACAGAAGCGGGCGTTGACTATACCGACTACATAGAAGAGATTCTACAAAACCCAGAACTGCCATCGGGATGTGAACCTACCTCGCTTGTAATTGTTTTAAACGCAATGGGATTCAGTATCGATCCGGTTACGTTCGTAGATACATATGTAGAAATGGACTCTAGCTGGACTGATGCAACCATGTTTTTAGGAAGTCCGTATACCGGTGGTGGTGCCTTCCCTCCTGCTGTGGTGAATATGGCTAACGCCTTTTTGGAGGATTACGGATCTCAGGCAACAGCCACAGATATTTCTGGAGCAACATTCGAAGAGATTATTGAGCTTACACAGGAGGGTACTCCAGTGTTGGTGTGGACAACCATGTATATGCAGGAGACACCTGCATACAGCGGACAAGTAATTGGGGAATATTCTTGGTATCGCAACGAACACTGTGTGGTTGTCTACGGAGTATCCGAAGAGGGGGATGTGCTTGTTAGCGATCCTTTGGATGGCCTTGTAGAGCGCGATTACGATACCTTCAAAGAGATTTATGAGGCCTGCGGACAGATGGCTGTGATTATTTCTTAGAATCTTAAGAGCATGTCTCTTAGGAGCATGCTCCAAGTTCAAATCTCCATAAAGCTTATGGAGCCACAGCATCTCCTAGGACATGCTGTGATTCTCGATTTGAAATATTAAGACACCTGCCTGCGGAGGTTGGGAAGGCAGCTTATTGCGTATAGCGGCACATTTGTCATCCAAGACTCTTCACGATAATCAGCAAGCGAGAATCGTATGGCGTTATTCAGATCGTATGCTTTACAAAACACCCCGAGGCTTTTTGCTTTGAGATTTTCTGCCGACTTTACCTCAATGGGAACTGGCTGCCCATCGAGTTGCACCAAAAAATCCACCTCCGAAGTCCCCTTGGATGCCGACCAATAATAGGGAGTAAGCCCGCAGTCGGAGACAAGTTGCTGACAAACATACTGCTCTGCGATAACCCCTTTGAAATACGTGAACAAAGTGTCCTTCTCCAGAATGGTCTTTGGATCGAGATCTGCCAAGGCACCCAAAAGTCCCACGTCTGCACAAAAAAGTTTGAAGGCTGATTCGTCGGTATAGGCTGCAAGAGGACTACCAGGTGACGACACGCGATTGACCTTGGTCACCAAACCAGCATCAACGAGAAATTGCAGAGCATCGTCTAGGTCACGCCCCCTAGCACCTTTCTTCACAACTCCATATACAAACTTCTTATTTTCCTTAGCCAGATGCCGTGGGATGGAATTGAAGACAAGGCGACAACGCTCTGCGAGCGATCCTGAATGTTTGGCAAAATCCCCTTGATAGGCTTCGAGGATATCCTGCTGAATACGACGAACCCGATTTACGTCATTATTCTCGCAATAATCGGATACAGCCTCTGGCATACCACCCACTAAATAGTAGAGGCTCAAAAGATCTTCCAGTCGATCAGAGAATACAGACAGGGTATCAAAATCTAGATCGCAGATGCTTTGCTCTAGGGCATCTTCGCCCATGGCGAGAAGAAACTCCCGAAAACTTAAGGGATGCACATCTATAAAAGTGACCTTACCTACAGGAAAGGACACTCCTGCATTGAGAGCAACCCCCAGCAACGAGCCGGCTACTGCAACTGCGTATTCTGGTGCCTCTTCGTAAAAGTACTTCAAGGCTGTAAGTGCACGAGGTGCTGCCTGGATCTCATCGAGAATAACGAGTGTCGAATCGGGATGAATGGGCTGACCGGTCCCAATCGATATGGCGCGCAAAAGCCTTTGAGGATTCAAAGATCCAGAAAAGAGCTGCTCCATGTTTGCATTATCTTCGATGCGCACATAGGCAACGTTGTCAAAGCATGTGCGACCAAGCTCCAGCAAAAGCCAGGTCTTTCCCACCTGTCTAGCGCCTCGTAAAACAAGTGGTTTACGACTGTCGGACTTTGCCCATTTTAAAAGGTATTCAAGAATGCTGCGTTGCATCTATGGTCAATCGCTTTCTTTGCTCTGTGCTGTGCATAAAAACACTGTTGAGAGGTGCACCACGCGTTTTTCAATTGAATTTTGCCTTTTCGCCTTGTCGCCCTTTTCACATTGTCACCTCGTCACCTTAAATCGGCTCATAATGCGCAACGAGATAATAG
>CAZOMM010000014.1:0-32478 GCA_964581165.1 uncultured Coriobacteriaceae bacterium | reverse complement strand
TAATCGCAAAAAGCAACCTAGAACTTATCCATACACTTATTTGTATTTACAAAGACCTAGAGGCTGTAAATACAAAAAACTGAATAGGAGCCACTAAGCTTTTATCTTTCTTTAGATTAAACCTTTATGTTCGATGGAGAATAGCACATGTTAAATAGCTTTAAAACGGCTTTTGTGAGCTAGTGTTTTGTGACCATGTAGGCGAGACGCTGGCAAGACCATGCTGAGGCAAAGTTGGTAGTGAGACAAAGTTAGCCGTCAGCCGTCTTTTGAATTTTCTGAATTTTTGGGATCTTTAGAATCATTGGAATCGCTCGTGCTTTTTTGATCGCTAGCTTGACGCTGCATCGGACGAGCTAAATCATGAAAAAGTGTAAAGATGCTTCTCTTGGGGAGATTTTCGATCTTTTTAACCTTGGCTTCGTTGAGTTCTACAATCCTAAGCAAGGTCTTTTCGTCTAGGTAACCATCGGTGGCATCGGCTACGGGATCAATCTCTGTTGCTGGCTCCCCATCAAAAATAGCTCCAGCTTTAGAAACAAGCTGTCTTCCGGTAATGCCCTCAAAAAAGTAGATAAAGATGCATTTAACAACAGCCATAACGGGAATTGCCAACACCATACCAAGGATGCCACCTAAGGCACTACCTCCAATAATCGAAAGAATTGTGATACCGGGATGCAAATTGACAGTAGACGACATTATCTTGGGCGAAACAAAAGTACTGATTATCCAAGGAATGAGAATGCTGCCCAAAACTCCTACGATCAAAGCAATTGGACTGATAAATATCGAGACCATCGCAACAACAATAGTGGTAATAAAAGGACCCAAGTAAGGAATGATCGATAGGATTCCTGCGATCATGCCCAATGCTCCAGAAAATGGAATCCCTACTATCCAATAGCAAATCCCAGCCAAGATTCCAGTGATCAAAGAGCCAATTAGGGTACCTTTTATAAAGCCGCCTACAACTCTAGAAAAAATCGTAGAGAAGAGTACTAAGTACCATTCGCTTGTGCGACCTGCAATTGTGTGGACCTCACTAGCCATCTTGTCGTAGTCAATCAAAACCCAAAAAGCTACCAAAAAAGCAGTGAAGCCAACAAAAAAGATATTTGCAATAGAAGCGCCGGCAGCAAATACACCCGACACAATATTGCCCTCCAGCAAGCTCGGAAGACTGCCAAGGATTTCAAAAAGCTGTTCTGTAATAGTGGTGATTACTGGATTTGCCTCGGTAGTAACGTCAGCTTGAGATATCGACTCCCACCAATTCTGTATCTGAGAGAGATAGCCTGGTATGGCCTGCAGAAGCTGAGTTCCCTGATCAATCATTAAGGGAATCAAACTTACTAAGATCACAGTCAAAGCTGCAAGAACTACTACAAGAAAAACTCCGGTCGAAAGGCCCCTAGGTATGCCTTTTAGCTGAAGCCAAGCAACTGGATTTTTAAGGATAAACACAAGGAGAGCTGCAACAAGTATGGCCCAAAAAGCCGTTGCCACCGATCCTAAAACAAAGGCTATCGCAACAACAAGCAGACAAAGCCCAATGAGCATCCAGACCATCTTGAAGCTACGATCTAAATGGCCTGTCTCCACATCTTTGTAAGGCCCTAAGTTGGAGTATGTCTTTTTGTTTTTCTCCATGTTAAACCACTGATGATACGATCATTAGATGATTGAGGAGAACAAGGAGCCATCGTCGTCGGCATCTGAATCGACCTCGAACCTAAGCTCAGCTGTGGCCCCAGACGAAGCGCTGGCCGTGGTGTCATCGGCAAGGTTATCAGGATGGCTGTTTGCATGGCTGTTAGTAGAGGCAGAGTTATCGGCAGGGTCGTCCGCATGCTTGTCAGCGGGGGCAGGGCTGTCAGCAGCGCCCCTCGCATGGCTGCCGGCAGGGTTGCCGGCAAGGCTATCAGCCCATTCGCGCGCCGCGTTACTTGTGGCTGCAGTGTTTTCTGGTGATTTCTCGGGTGATTCCCCAACTGATTCGGTGAGATTGTTCGAAGCATCGCTCGAAGCCCGCAATGCCGAATCAGTCTTTTTTTCTTCGATCTTTTTTGAGAAAGTCTCCCTCAGCTTGCCCGCAGCTCCGGTGACAATCTTAGAAGGAGCATTTGCCACCCCAGAAATTTTTTGAACCGCACTGTTGGCAGTCTCGGTTACGTCGGAAGCATCGCTTAGGATCTTGTCAACTTGTATCAGCTCCAGATTAACGGTGTCTACTGTTAGCTGCAGACGCTCCATTAAAGGATCCAGCTTTTTCACCGCAGGCTCAAGATCGCTCGTTATCTGCTCCATATGAGCCAGTGTTGGTTCTACACGTTCCTTAAGCTCTGTAGTGGTTTTACGAATCCGTTTGAGGGTTATTACTAGTTCTATAAAAACCCAAATAAGAACAGCAAGTGCAGCTACAAGCAACCATATCAACAGGTTAACAACCAAATCCCACATGATGTTCGCTCCTTAGCGCACGATTGGGTATTAACAATGCGAGATAGCCATCGAACATACCCACCGGTCTTGATTACGCATTAATTATGCCATCAAGCTGCCTATCCTCGCCTTTCGACCTCTTCTACACAATTGGTTTTAATTTCTCCCACCAAGGTTTGCAGGGCATCAATTACGTGCGGACGAATGTCCCCGCCAATCAGTACATACATTATGTCGTCTCCAACCTTAAGCTCGCCTTCGTTAAGCCACACACGTACGTACTCAATTCCGGGCAGCTCCTTAGCAGCAGCAATAGCCGCGTCAACCTTAGCTTGATCGTAAGCAAAATACATACCGGTAACAGGATCTCCCGGCTCTTCTCCCTCACGAACTACAGCTTTTGGAATCTCGCGCACTATACCATTGTGTGTAAGAAACATACCAACACGTGCTGAACTTGGATCGGCCTTAGCTTCTGCCAGCCATTTATCAATTGAAGGGGATTCTTTTTTCATTAGATAGCCTTTCGCGAGATGCGCAACAAAAGCAAAGCTGCGCTAAACCTATTTTGTCACCAACAATCCTACAGCAAGGAAGCATCTCGATCCCTCAACGTAGCCTCTGTTCGGTAAGCTTCCCACCCTCTCTCGCTGGGCTGATAGAAAGCACCGTGTTCGAGTCCTTCGGGAAGATATTGCTGCTCCACCCAGCCAGCAGGATCATCGTGTGGGTAATGATAGTCGCCATAGTTTTTGGAACCTGGGCGATGTCTGTCGCGCAAATGATTTGGAACTTTGCGAGCTGGGCCGTTTTTTACCTCAGCTAATGCCGCATAGATTGCATTTACAGCAGAATTCGATTTGGGGGCAAGCGCCATATAGATTGCCGCCTGTGCAAGATTAATTTGACACTCCGGATAACCAATCGACTCTGCTGCCTTAAAAGCAGCAGCTGCCACGCAAATTGCATTTGGATCGGCGTTTCCAATATCTTCGCTAGCTAATATAAAGATCCTTCGAGCAATAAACTTGGGATCCTCGCCAGCATCTACCATCCTAGCTAGCCAATAAACTGCCGCATCTGGATCGCCTCCACGCATTGATTTGATAAAGGCCGAGATTGTGTCGTAATGCTCATCTCCGGCTTTGTCGTACTTAAGAGAAGTTCTAGGAGAGGCCTCAGAAACCACCTCTAAAGTGATAACAGGTTTATCTAGCGGGATTTGCAGATGAGGGTCTTGCTGAATTTCTGCAAGATCTGCCTCGCTTAGGGTGTTTTGTGATCTAGCCATGTCCGAAGCTAGATCAAGTGTGCTTAGGGCTGCTCTTGCATCTCCTCCCGCGTTCATGACAATCTTTTGCAGGGCAGAAGCAGTGATGTGTAAGCTATTGTTGAGTCCTCGCTCATCTTTGATTGCCCGTGTTACAACAAGTTCAATCTCTTCGGGCGAAAGAGCATCTAGCTGAACAATCCTCGATCGTGAAAGCAGAGCCGAGTTCACCTCAAAGTAGGGATTTTCGGTTGTGGCCCCTACAAGGATGACTGTTCTATCTTCTACAGCATGCAGCAAGGCATCTTGCTGTGATCTCGAAAATCGATGTATCTCGTCAACAAAAAGAATGGTCTTGCGACCCAAAAGTGACAAGTCAGACTTTGCTTGCTCAATAACTTTTCTAAGATCGGCCACGCCGCCACTTACAGCCGAGACCTCAGTAAACTTAGCTTTGGTATTGTGCGCTATGATCTTAGCGATTGTGGTTTTTCCGCTTCCTGCTGGTCCATACAAGATGATAGGTGCCAAGGTGTCTTCTTCGATTGCCTGCCTTAACCAGGTGCCAGAACCTACCAC
The DNA here is from genome assembly GCA_964581165.1 of uncultured Coriobacteriaceae bacterium. Lineage (GTDB taxonomy): Bacteria > Actinomycetota > Coriobacteriia > Coriobacteriales > CADBOM01 > CAZPAN01. The sequence goes on along the minus strand of CAZOMM010000014.1, from coordinate 28,184 downwards.
CGCCTTTTGGCCAACCAGCTCCTCTAAACTGCGAGGTCTCATTCGTACAGCTAGTGGTTCTGATGCCTTAGACGAGGATGGATTATCTACAAAAAGCATTTCCTGTGACATATAGAAATCTCCTGTTGCCTTGACAATTTCTACACTGCCTCACTTGTTTACGTTTACGCCCCGGTGGCTGCGCAATGGTATCTGCGTCCTAGCGTTTGCAGCATATTGTTTGCGCCCTAGTGTCCTAGTGTTTGCACCCTAGCGTTTGCACCCGGGCACACCCTAGCGTTTGCGCTCCAACGTTTTCGCCATGCATTAAAACAAGGCTCATACAAAGCAAAACCCGGGCGAAACACGCCCGGGTAAGTCACCCCACTCCCGTCCGGAAGGATGAACCCACCCTAATAGGTGGGTACTCTGACCGCAGGATCCAGCTTCCACAAGCCAAGGAGGATACCTGTCCCCGTACGGTACTCCGAGTTCCCTTCTCATGAATGTCGGTCCATCAATGAGCCGGAATCGAGAATGAGGCTAGTGCTAGTATCGCCGCTAACAAAGCTAAGTAAAAGTCTTGACTTGCCTATGTTCAGGCTCCAAAATTGTGGAGGTGTGGCCTGAAGCGGGCTTAAGCAGCCTAAAGTGACCTAAAACAGCCCGAAGCGGCCCCAATCTCAAAACAATCTCAGATACTGACCCAAAATCACCCCAAAACCGTTTCAAAATCGAGCAGCTATCTAAGCGATATATTGGCTTCTTTGAGCTGTCTGGTCGAAACTTCTGATGGAGCACCTGTCATCGGATCGGATCCGCTCGATGTTTTAGGAAATGCAATCACATCTCTAATCGACTGATATCCCCCAATTAGCATTGCGACCCTATCTAGGCCCAAGGCAATTCCGCCATGTGGGGGAGCTCCGTAAGAGAGAGCCTCCATCAAAAAGCCAAATTGCTCATTAGCCTCCTCTTCTGTAAAGCCAAGTCTGCGCAATACCCTCATCTGAAGCTCTGGGGTGTGAATACGCATTGTGCCGCCGCCGATTTCGAAACCATCCATAACTATGTCGTATGAGTAGCTTCCACAAGCTAGCGGATCGTCCTCTATCTTATCCAGATCCTCATCTGTAATGCGTGTGAAGGGGTGATGGTTGGCACTGTAGCGCTTTTCGTCTTCGTCATAAACAAACATCGGAAAGTCTGTAACCCACAAAAGAGCATGACCCGATCTATTAATCCCCAATAAATCAGCAACATGCAAGCGCAAAGCGCTCAAAACTGCACTGGCCACTTCGTAAGTATCGGCAGCAAACAAAAGCAGATCTCCGGGCTCAACTCCCATGGCTTCCTTGATTGCCGCATAAACTTCATCCGAGAAAAACTTGATTATTGGAGACTTCTCATCGCCCGAACTTGTAAAGGCAATCCAGGCCATTCCCTTGGCTCCGTTTTCGGTGGCAACATTTCCCAGCTTGTCTATCTCGCCGCGTGACCAGTCGCCCGCTCCCTTAACGTTGATGGCTTTTACAACTCCACCTGAATCGATGGCAGAAGAAAACACCTTAAATCCGCAGCCTTTAACGATCTCAGAAAGATCGACCAGCTCAATACCAAAGCGAGTGTCTGGCCTGTCGCAACCAAAGCGATCCATCGACTCTTTCCAGCTGATTCTCTTGAGCGGAAACTCGTGCTCAATTCCTACAGCCCAAAAAACTTCTTGCATTACATCTTCCATCATCTGCATGATGTCTTCTTGTGTAACAAAGCTCATCTCAATGTCGAGCTGAGTAAACTCAGGCTGGCGATCGGCACGCAAATCCTCGTCTCTAAAGCACCTTGCAATCTGGTAGTAGCGCTCCATGCCAGCAACCATAAGCAGCTGCTTAAAAAGCTGGGGAGACTGTGGAAGCGCATAGAACTTACCAGGAGAAAGTCTTGCAGGAACAATAAAGTCCCTAGCGCCCTCTGGAGTAGACTTGCCAAGAATTGGAGTTTCAACCTCGATAAAGCCTCTCTTCTCAAGGGCATTTCGCATGGTGGAGGTAATTGTCGAACGCAGTCTTAGAGCCTGCAAAACTTCGGGCCTACGAATATCAAGGAATCGCCATCGCATCCTGGTTAGCTCATCGGTGTCAATTCCGTCTTCGATTGGAAAAGGTGGGGTTTTAGATTCCGAGAGCACCTGCATCCCGTGGACCTCAACCTCAATTAGACCTGTTGCCAAAGAATCGTTTTCGGTATCGTCGGGGCGATGTCTAACAATGCCATTGATAAGTACAGTCCACTCGGGCCTAACCTTTTCGGCAAGCGCAAAGGCTTCTCCCGAATAATTGGGGTCAAAAGTGCACTGAATGTAACCATCTCTATCTCTAAGATCGATAAAGATTAGCCCACCGTGATCGCGTCGCCTTGCAACCCAACCGCTTAGTGCAACATCTTTGCCAATATCATCTACAGTAAGCTCACCGCAGCTGTGACTATGCATGGAATAACTGGACTTATCGGGCATGCTCTAACTTCTCCTATCATCCTAAGCACTGCGCATTTGTCTCGGTTAAAAGTAAAACGCAGTTTTTAACCTCGCTGTTTGCGATTATCCTACACACATTGTTTTGCGAATGTGATTAGTCGACTGCTCTTTAGCCGACGGGCCTATCTGCCGACAAGGGATGCATCTATCCAACAATAGATGCGATCTGATCGACAAGCCCATCTAGTGGCAGGTCTTTTTCTTCATGAGTATCCATAAACCTAACAGTTGCGTGTCCAGAAGCTATCTCGTCTGGCCCAAGAACAACTACAAGACGGCTATTCATTCTATCTGCCTGTTTAAATTGCGATTTAAGTGAACGCCCCTGATGATCCATCTCTGCAGAAATCCCCAGATCCCTTAAACCGCAGACAAGCAAAAATGCCTGCTCGTCGCAAGAAGAATCAACCGTAGCAATATAAACAACGTTGCTGTTGAGCGGTGGGGTTTGAGCACCCGCAGCTTTAATCGCAAGATAGGTTCTCTCAAAGCCTAGGGCAAAACCAATGCCAGGCGTGGGTTTTCCACCCATGGTTTCCATAAGCTTGTCGTATCTACCTCCGCCACCAATTGCATTTTGAGAACCCAAGCCATTGATAACCTGAACTTCAAAGACAGTTCTTGTGTAGTAGTCGAGACCCCTAACAAGTCTTGGGTCCTCTGTATATTCAATTCCAGCAAGATCGAGATATGTCTTAACTTTGTTGTAGTGATCTAGACAATCGTCGCAGAGACTATCAGAGATCTTTGGGGCTTTATCCATAACAGAGGTGCAGGCTGGATTTTTACAGTCAAAGGCTCTAAGCGGATTGGTTTGAGCTCTACGATTGCAATCCTCGCAAAGCTCATCGGAGTGATCGAGAATATAAGACTTGATAGTCTCGCGATATGCTGGCCTACAAGAATCGTCACCCATAGAATTGATGAGCAAACGCATCGAAGAAGATGGAACACCCACTGCCTCAAAAAACTTCAATAGCATGATTATCATCTCAGAATCAGCAGAAGGTTCATCGGCTCCTAGGCACTCAGCTCCAATTTGATTGAACTGTCTCAAGCGGCCTTTTTGTGGACGTTCACATCGAAACATCGAACCTGCATACATGAACTTAGCGACTGGCCCTCCAGCAGGAACAAGATTATGTTCATTGACACAGCGAACAATGCCTGCAGTATTCTCGGGACGAAGAGAAAGCTTTTGCGCCTCCTTTAACTCTTCTCCTAAAGAAAGCTTGTCGAATGCATTGTTTGATAAAACATGGAACATCTCTTTGGACACCACATCTGTTGAGCTACCAATTCCTCTAACAAAAACATCCTGTAGCTCGAATATGGGGGTGTATATCGGTTCGTAACCGTACTTAGAAAACAAGTCGAACGCTACATCTTGCATTGTTTTCCAAACCAAAGCGTCTTCACCAAATAAATCTTCGGTACCCCTAGGTGCCTTCATCGACATGTCCCCTTAGTCTCCTTAATATCTTTTTCTATTTGCGACTAAACTATTTAGCTACCTTCAGCCAGCGTCTGCTTGCAACATTTGTTTTGCGGCAAGCTACTACGGCAAGCTAGTGGATGCAGCTACCGCAGTAAGCTATCGCCTGCAGCCACCGTAGCAGTAACAAGCTTGCACCGCACAATAGCTACAGGCGAATATAACAGACCTCCCTAGGACCTACCGCCTCGGCCTGCCCTAAGCGTTACCAAAAGAACTGTTACTCCCACAGCCACGCATCCAAGCGCAATCAACAAACCAAGAATAAAATCTCCCGTTTTAGGTATAGATCCAGTTTTGCCAGTGTAGAACTGCGTATCGTTTGTCTCAACATCGTCTGTCTCAGGCTCTTCTACAACAACAGGTTCATCTTTTTCTTGATAATGAACTGTCTCATTTGACTCTATGGGAGTGTCACCAAATATCGGTGCTTCAAGATATGCAAGGTTAATAATCTCTCTGCTTCCATATCCATCCATCTCTTGCACTGTTACCGCAAAGCTAATCTCAAGCCTCTCATTAACATCTAACTCAGATATAGAAACGATCACAGAGCCATCTTCGAACCAGGCTGACATATCTCTTTCTGTTTCTAGAAGCACCTCTTGTGATTCATCTTCAGTATCTGTTGCATCTGTTGCAAACACGGCAAGGGTAATGGAATTTTCGACAAAGTCAGTTTCTACGGGAATTGGATCTGTGATCACAATGTCTGTAACAGCAACATTGCCAGTATTCGGAATGCTTAAAGTGTAAACAATTACATCTTCGCCATTTACCTGACTACCAGATTCAGGATCAGAACTTTTGATTATTTCAATATCAGGATTTTCGGGCTCCTCATAAACAACGCCGTCATCACCAACATATGTGACCTGTTCTGGTTCAACAGCTACTGTATAGATAGTGTCATCTAGCAAATAGCCCGGGCAAGGAGTTATTTCTCGCACATAATACGTGCTTTGCACTAGACCATCGACCTGCGCATAGCCATTGCTATCGGTAGTTAGTGTTGTTAGAGCATTGCTTTGATCGTATGCATCTGTTTCAGAGCTATACACGCCATAGACTGCCCCTTCTAGAGAATACATATCATTGCCATCGGTGATATCTGGATTGGAGGACTGCTTGTTAATTGCAATAGAGCCATCAAGATCCATCCTCATCTCTATTATGAGATTGGAGTCGTCACCTCCACGCTCCATATAAGCAAGTTTTAGATTGTGGGTAGTGCCGTTTTCAAGATCGATACCCAAGTCTTCAAATGTAACGTAGCCAATAGTTGTACCAGTCCAGTCGATTCCAACTTCGTCAAAACCATCTGTTCTAAAAATACTTGTATCTACGTGAGCCATAAACGATTCATACTGGTCTTGATACGATCCTATAGATTCGTACTCGCCTGGAAGTTTTCCGTCTGTTCGACCATAAACGACTATCTCATTAACAAAGTCTATGTAACCAGGTGTTGCCCCAGAAGCTCCACCTAAATCAAGTGCAAGAGTGTCGTCTATGTAGACCACAAGGTCGTCGTCTCCAGAAAACAAGAAGTAGTAATCGTTAGATTCCAGATATTCTTGGCTTGGTAGATAAAAATCCACATCCATAGTTAGACCAAAGTGCACATTACCTTGACCAAAAGGCCAAAAAGCTCTCTCGTCACGGCTAGCATCGGCACTAAGTTCTTCTTTGATAATTCGATTTGAGCTTTCATCAAAAGTGGCAATAGACTCTAAAGATGAATAGTGATAAATCTTGTTTTCTGGATCATATGAAAAGTCCATCATGACATTTTCATAAACCTGCTTGTAAACTTGGCCGTTATAGCTGGTAGTTGTGGTGCTAAAAAGGTCACGTGAAGGTACTGCAATAATTGATGACCAGTCAGTGAATTTTTTATTGAAAAGTCCCCAGCCGAGCTGCCCACCTCTTAAGACAATGCCGTCTTCATTGACGAAGGATGAGTAGTCCGAATTAGAAGAATCCCAAGATCTATATGCGCTATCCCAGAAAAACATAGTCCTAGGAACATTCGCTAATCCTCCAACTTCGGTACTAACAGCAGACTCAAGCCCTTCGTTTAACACAGTTGGATTATTGGTCTGCCAAGTACCGTTTACTTCCATACCGTAATCAAACAAAGTGATCGGAATTTGTACTGTTTCGGTAAAGGCCTCATCTAGTTCTGTGTTGGTGGGGATAACAATTTTGGCATTGGAAATCCCTGGTTTAATCAATAGGCCCGAAAAAGCTATCGCAAGCGCAAAGAATGCCAACATTACACGGACTAAGGCACTGGGTATTCCAATCTTGAGATTCTCAGAATTTTTGTTTGTAGCTCTGCTTGCAGCTGCTTTTGAGTCTTTTGAGCCTTTGTAAATAGAACTAAAACATTTTGTGTTTAAGCCTGTATTTCTAATGTCTGTGCTAGTACGCTTTTTGCAGACGTTTATGACTTCACGTCTTTTGCAATCCCTCCTAGTTGCCGCTCTTCTAATCATGAAATCCTCCCTTGTAGCGTCACCATCATGTCCAGACACCGTCTTAATCCTTTGGACACGACGGGCACTCGAGAAGCCTTCCGGGCACTCTCGGGCCATATAAACGCTACACGGAAGTTCTAAATATTCATCTTGAGATTTCCAAGGAAAATCCGACCTCTAGCTGGGCTTTTGTCCAACTCTAAGCCAAAGACAAACTCAACTTTTACTTGCCTAAGTCTTGCCTAAGTCTTGTCTTAGGCTCGTCTCAAATCTATCTCAGATCTATCTCAGATCTGCCAAAAAGCTAACTAAGCTCCAAAGCAAATTCAAAGCTAGGCTAAAAGTGGATAACAGAAGCGACAGGAGCAAAAATAAAATCCCTACAAAGTTCCAAACAAAACCCTAAACAAAAACCCGGCGCTAAACTTACTAAACACCGGGTCTTAAACCTATACCAAAGCAGAATTGACAAGATCACTGGGTGAGTGCGCCGCAACAAGCAGGGCTGTGTAAAATCCGCGCTTAACTCCAACGCGCTTGGCTCAGCACGCTGAATCCGACACGCTGGACTTGGGCCGTCCTTGTCAACGACGATTTAAGGTAGAACTCATAAAACAAACTCAAGCAAGTGAAAACAAGTAAAAACAGCTAGGAGTTCTTAGTAATAATATTTTCCATTGTATCGGCAGCATGGGAACAGGCATCACAGCAGCGTTCCATCCTAGAAAAGATATGCTCCCACTCCACCACATATAACGGATCATCTCTATGCTCACTATGCAAGGCATGCAGAGCTGCAACATAGGTCTTATCCGCTGCTTCTTCGTAGTCGCTTACATTTATAAGAAGCTTCTTTATAGTCTTAGACCGTTTGAAGTTCTTAAAATCGACCATTGCAACTCTTAACGCGCTAACCGACTTTTCTATCAGCATCACCATGTCGGTGGCATTGCGATGCATCTTTTTGATGTCGTACATATAAAAACGCATTGTGAGTTCTTCGATGCTATCTACAACCTCATCAAGACACTGAGAAAGGTTGAGTATATCGTCGCGATCAATCGGGGTAATAAACTCTGTCAGCAGCCTATTGTTTATTTCGTGGACGATAATATCAGCATCGTTTTCGATCTCGTGCATCTCGTTCATATGTTTAAATATTTCGTCGCTATTGTAGTTTCTAACTATATGAACGAGCTTTTCGGCACTCTTGCAGGCAATCTCGACAACTTGCTCCATAGCATCAAAGTAATCGAACTTTTCTTTGGCCATGCCACTACCTCCCAATTCCCCCGTTAAAAACTCCTACAAACACTACAAGCTACAAACACTATGGGCCACAAATACTACGAGCTGTAAACACTATGAGCCACAATGCAATGAGCCACAAATACTGTTGGCACTGTTAGCGTGATAGCTCCTCTTCAACAATGCGGCTAACTATCTTGGGATTGGCCTGTCCCTTTGTGGCCTTCATCACCTGACCAATAAAAAATCCCGAAAGGCCAGTTTTGCCAGCCTTGTAGGCCTCGACCTTATCGGGGTTGGCGGCAATGACTTCTTTTACAGCATCAGCAATCATCGACTCATCAGACACCTGTTTCATTCCGTGTGCTTCAGCAATCGATGCGGCGCTGCCGCCTTCTTTTGCCATGATAGAAATCAAGTCTCGGGCTTGCTTGGACGAAATTGAGTCATCGGAAAGCATCGCACATATATCAATTAAACCCTGAGGTTCCAAGTTTGTTTGAGAAATGCTCAGGCCATTGGAATTAAGATACCCAGATACATCGTTAACAAGAATCGTGGCAACACTACTTGCTTGTTCAGCAGATAGCTCGATCACTTTGTCCAAAAAGTTCGACAACTCGATGTCGTTAGAAATTGTTAGAGCCTCTGCTCTAGTAAGGCCATTTTGCTCAATATATCTGGCTTTTTTATGAGCAGGAAGCTCCGGTAGCATTTCGCGAACAGCTTGAACAAACTCATCTGAAAGGTCATAGGGAGCCAAGTCTGGTTCGGGGAAGAGCCTATAGTCGTCGGCTGTCTCTTTGACCCTCATAGTGATGGTGCGCTTTTTTGCAGGCTCCCAATGTCGAGTTTCTTGTCGGATGCTGCCACCAGTTTCTAGAACCTCCGCCTGTCTACATATCTCATAAGCAAGACCATCATGCAGATTCTTAAAGGAATTCATGTTCTTGAGTTCTGTCTTGGTGCCAAAAGCTGTCTCGCCACGTCTACGCAAACTCACATTGCCATCGCAGCGCATGGAGCCCTCTTCCATCGAGCAGTCCGAAATACCTAAGCTCAGAAAGATCGATCTAAGCTCCTGCATAAACACTCGAGCTTCTTCTGGAGTACGCAGATCAGGCTCGGTAACCAACTCAATTAAGGGAGTGCCAGCTCGGTTATAATCAACCAGGCTATAAGCAGCGCCCGAGATCCTGCCATCGGTGCCACCAACATGCACCATCTTGCCCGCATCCTCTTCCATATGAATACGAGTGATACCAACCTTGGCAACATATCCATAATCGGTTCGCGTGATATTCTCTCGCACCTCACCAATCTCAATCGACTCAAGTCCGGGCCTTTCAGCAGCAGCTCTGCCATCAACCTCAAGTAAGAGATGTCCCCTCATGCAAAAAGCAACAGGGCCTTGGGTTGTCTGGAAGTTTTTAGCCATGTCTGGATAGAAGTAGTTCTTGCGATAGAACATCGATCTTCGCTCGATATCGCAGTTAGTAGCAAGGCCAGCCAATACAATCGATTCGATTGCAGCCTTGTTTGGCACAGGCAAAGCACCCGGCAAACCTAGGCACACCGGACAGGTATGAGTGTTTGGATCGTCTCCATAAGCTATAGGACAGGAGCAAAACATCTTTGTTGTAAGCGTTGTAAGCTCAGTGTGAATCTCAAGGCCAATAACGGCCTCCCAATCTTTTAGAACTTCGGAGAGCTCCCTCATTCGCCTCTCCCCTCCTTGCAGTACTTGGCACCCATGGGCGAAAGCCTGTCGATCGAGTAACAAGCTTCCAGCGCACTTGCAACACGCAAAATGTTCTCGTCTTTAAACTGAGGGCCAACAATCTGAAGCCCTACCGGAAGACCAGTCTCATCACCCAAGCCTATAGGCACACTCATGCCGCCGTTTCCTGCAATATTGAGCGATATTGTGAACATGTCCGAAAGATACATCGACATAGGATCTGCGATCTCGCCAAACTTAAATGCGGTTCTTGGAGCACAGGGCATCACTATTGCATAGACCTTTTCGTAGGCACGCTGATAATCCTGAGTGATCAAGGTTCTAACCTGTTGAGCTGGATAGTAATAGGTGTTATAAACCCCCGAAGAAAGCAGATAACTACCAAGCATTATCCTGCGCTTGGCTTCCATTCCAAATCCATCGGCCCTAGACTGCTCATACTGCTCGCCTAGCTCATCTGCACCCTCAACACGATTTCCATATCTCACCGAATCAAAACGACTCAGATTTGAGAAGGCCTCACAAGGGCCAATCACATAGTAGGCACTCATCGCAGCTGCAGCATTTGGTAGCTCAATCTCAACAATCTCGGCTCCCATATCGCGCAGCTTATCTACTGCGCCTTCTACTGCACGGCGAACCTCATCAGAAAGACCCTTGGCTTCCATAAAGGCGGGGACAATTCCTATTGGCAGGCCCTCTACTCCCTCATTTAGGTTAGCCATAAAGTCTGTGCTGCAATCCTGAGAGGTGCAATCTAGGGGATCTCTGCCCGATAAGGCATTTAGAGCCAAGGCCACATCTGCTACCGATTTTCCAAATGGGCCAACCTGATCTAGCGAGGAGCCAAATGCCACAACTCCATACCTCGAAACAACTCCATAAGTGGGCTTAAGACCAACTACTCCGCAAAACGAAGCAGGCTGTCTGATAGATCCTCCGGTATCGCTGCCAAGAGTAATCGTGGCCATTCCTGCAGCCACAGCAGCAGCCGAGCCTCCCGAAGATCCCCCAGGAACTCTTTCGAGATCCCAAGGATTATAGGTAGGCCCAAAATAAGATGTTTCTGTAGAGGATCCAAAGGCAAACTCGTCCATGTTTAGCTTGCCCAGAGGAATTGCACCTGCCGATATCATCTTGTCCACGCAGGTAGCCGTGTATGCCGACTGATAAGTTGCAAGCATTTTTGATGCGCAGGTTGTTTTGGTGCCAATCAGGTTCATATTGTCTTTAAAAGCCGTTGGCACACCGGCTAGAATCGGAAGTTCTTCGCCCGAGGCCACAAGAGCATCAATCTTAGATGCGGCTTCTAGGGCCATCTCAGGACTTGTCTCCAAAAAGGCCGAGACCTTATCGTCTAGAGCCTCGATTGCATTAAGTGCGCTTTGAGTAACCTCTGTTGCCGAGAAGGCCTTGGTCTTAATTCCGCTGCGAATTTCTGCAGCAGACATGTCTCCTATTCTCATTGACATCAGCCCTCTGCCCCTCCAAGAATCGTTGGAATTCTAAAAGATCCATCTTCGGTTGAAGTGGAATTAGCCAGTGCTTCGTCCTGAGTAAGGCTTTTACCTGCCGTATCCTCGCGCATAACATTTACCAGCCCGGCTATTGGGTGAAATGTGGGTTCGACTCCCTCAAGATCGTACTCGGTTATAGTGGCTAAACTAGCGATGATGTCGTTGAGATCCCGGGTCATCTGCGGGAGCTCTTCATCGCTTAGTCCAATCCGAGTGTAGATTGCAATGCCCCTGACATCGCTCTCGGATAATGTCATCTGGCGCCTTCCTTTCTGCGCTGGCGCGTTCAGTAGATATCGTTGCTTTTTTCTATGTTAAACCAGAATCGACGTGATTATTAGATGGGTGCGTAGATGCCGCGCTAGACTCGGACTCGGGCAACCTCTAGACTTGGACAGTCTCCTAGATTCGGGCAGTCTTTAGACTTGGGCAATCCCTAGGGGCAGTCTCTAGACTTGGGCAACCCCTAGGGGTAGTCTCTAGACTCGGGCAGTTCCTGGGGATTCGGGCAGTCTCTAGACTTGGGCAGTTCCCATAAAAGCTCTCTTAAAGGGAAGGAGGTCATCAATGAAGAGGAGCGAATACTACGGAGTGCTCCAAGAACTCATTAACGACCTGTTTTCTAACAGAAAAACGCTCTCGACAATGGAGTTGTCCTTACATGCCGAGATACTCGACCTTCCCAAAGATCTTCAAGAAATCTGCTCGCTTGTTCCACCTGGTACATATGATAGGCAATCTCTATGCGACCAGATGAACTCCTCTATAGCAGGCCATGGCTGGGGTGGAGTCTATGGCACTGTCGACTAAACACGACTACTTCTCAAACTAAGCACCCCGCTCTCTAGATGCACTTAAGGCCAAGGAAATCTGCTCCTTAATGCTAGAAAAATCATCTTTGGAATATTTATAAGAGACCACTTGAGGCTGCCCATCAAAACCAATGCGCTCAACTCTTACAAAGGCCAGCTCCACCTCAAAAAAGCCAGAACTCAACACGGCATAGGCATAACACAGCGATTGCAATTTATGTTTTTCTATCAGCTGCTCTGCAGTTTCTGCATCGCTACCGCCAGTTTTGTAATCTACTACAAAGGCATTTGAACGCTGAGCATTCGTGCAAAGCAGGTCGATCTCTCCGTTTAGGTAATACTCTTGCTGCAAAGACTGTAAAGTCTGCCGAACCTTCGCAGGGCCTTCGCTCAGCAAAGCGCACGTAGAATTTTCGTTCTGTGAAGACTGCAAACCTTTCGTGGAGCCTTCGCCCTGTAAAGCCTTCTCAGAGCTTTCACTCAGCAAAGACAAATCAGTAGAAAAACTGATACAAAACGGTAACTCTGCCAAGATAGTTTCAAAGTTAGACGCACGAGCTGCCACATCACTTTGCACCCAAGCAGTAAGAGCACTCATCAAGCGCTCCTTTTGCACAGAAGATATGTCAAAGGAAGCAGCAATTGCATCTATTCGATTTTGATCTGGAAGTAAAACCTTGCCCGAAGCAATGAGACCAGATATTGCCATATACTCAGCAATCGCATGAAAGGCCAAACCAAGTTCGCTTGCAGAATCCTCGTCTGCCAATAAAGAATCGCCAATAGCAATGCTTCGTGCAGGATCAGATTCATCAGTAGACTCAATAGCGGTTTCAACCTCAGATAGATAATCCTTATGTCCACCAGAGATGGAGCTGTACGAAAACATTTCTGAAAAATCAGGATGCCAGGCACGTATATCTGGCAAAGCTCTAGGCACATGGGCAGGAATCGGAATAGCATTCCTATCTACCTTTACACCTAAAGCAAGCGGCTCGGGATAGTCGTTTGCAAACACTTTCCCGTTTTGATCAAATTCCAGCATTATTCGCTCATAGATGCCGGGTTCACCTCCACCATAGTTAAATGAATGACTAGATGAGGGCAGTTCATCGCTTTCAAAAAAGGCTGAGTGAATATCGTATGTAACAGTTCCAGTCGATAATCCATATTTAGAAATCACCCGAGGAAGCAGGACAATTAAGGCTTCCGAAGCCCTAGTAATCCCCACATAAAGTTTGCGTCTAGACTCCGCAAGTTCCTCTTCTTTAGCAAAGGCTTTTAGCGAAGAAGAATAATCAGCATAAGACTTGCTGGATTTTAAGCTGTTTCTAATCTCAGTCTTCTCAGGTCTGTGTGTATTCTCGCATTCATGTATATATTTGCGAACCTCTTCAAGTTCTCTTGTAGATCTAGAGGGAGCAAGCATCACATACGAGCGCCCTGCAAGTGATTGGCAGGTAAAGCTCGATGCTCTAAAAAATCCATCAAACTCTGCCAAGGCGACAATTGGAAACTCGAGTCCTTTAGAGGCATGAATGGTCATAATTCTTATGGCCTCGGAACCTCCAGACACAAGAACTCCAGGTGCCTCGCTCCTTGCGAGCTGCATCCTAGCTGAATACTCGCGTGCAATAGAAGCTGGGCCCGTAACTCCATCTTTCTCAATTTGAGCAAGAATGCGCACTGCTTTCAATAAATTAGCAGCAGCTGCCAGACCCTCAGGGCCAAGAGACTCCAGATAATCTAGGCAGCCAGAATCAGAAAGAATCCACTCAACAATTCTGTAGAGCGGCTCAGATCCAAGCATAGATCTACCCTCTGCTAAAAGAGAGGAAAGCAGTTTTAAGGCTAGGGACTCATCTGCATTTTTTGCTGCCTGCCAAAGCTCATAGGCAACATCTCTGCAATGCCCATCTTTTACAGCCAAAGTCGCCAGATCATCATCCCCTATGGGCAAAAGACCTCCGTCTAAAACACCATATAGAGCATTCAGATCAAGTGGGTCTGCCAAGGCAGCAGCAATACTGCCCACCAAAGCCGCCTGAGGTTCTTTCCAAAAGCCCGAGCCACCTGCTATAAGGACATCAAATCCCCTAGCCGAGAGGGCATCCATATAAACTTTGGCATGAGTCATGGCACCTAAGAGCAATACCATCTCTGAGGCCTTAGCACCTGCCTTGCGAAAATCCTCAAACTTAGCGGCCATGGCATCTGCAGAATAAAGACGCATATCTGCCTTTTTAGGACCTTTGCTTGTGCTTTGAGTAGAGATGATATGAATCCTAGGAATACCCAGATAGCCTCCTTCTGGAGATTTACGTCCCGGCTCTAAGCGCAAAAATCTTCGATCAAAAACGCCAGATTGCTCGAATATTGCGTTTGAAAAAGCAAGTATGTCGCCATGAGACCTAAAATTTAGACCCAACTCAACAGGACTAGCCCCAGAATTTTGGACATAGTCCTCATAAACATTTACGTCTGCGCCCCTAAATCTATAGATTGATTGCTGGGCATCTCCAATAGTGCATAGTTGCGTATTTTGGCCCACAAGTTCGTTGATGATATCTATCTGTATTTGAGATGTATCCTGAAACTCATCTACCAAAACAAGGCTAAACATCTGCTGATACTTTTGAGCTACTTCTGGATGAGACTTCAGAGCCTTAAGTGTTGCGACCAGTAGATCATCATTGCTTATCTTGCCAAGCTGGGCACAGGCTACATCCATGCGCGACTTTACTTCTTTGGCTATCAAAATCATCTGGCGCAAAAGCCCCCCAGAGCAGGCTCCCTGTAGTTCTAAACATGCCCTACCTACAGCTTCAACATCCTTTGCCATGGTTTCTTTTTCTAAGGGGTATTTAGATCCCCTAAGCCTGCCAATTTTGGGAAGATCATTAATCGCAGCCAAAAGCTCTATTTCGCTAGGATCTTCATTGAGCACCTGGCTGAGCTTATCGAACATTGTGCTACGAGCATCCATGGCCTTAACAAAACCTGAGTTGGTACAGCTAGACTGCCCACACACAGATAAAGAATTGCTTAGCGTATCAAGTAAAAATGTAATGACATCTTTTGCTCTTCGTGGCTTTGGTCCCACTTCGATTGAATCAAAACCTAGGGTCGAAGAGGTCGAAGCTCTCACCAAGGCCTCAATTGTCGATTTAACCGACATTCCCCTTTGCGAAGAATTCGCAGACTTAGCTCGATACTCCAAAAACACTGCGTCTATCGCAGCTTTAAGCTCTGGGTTCCTAGGATTTGACAGCACATTTTCTAAACAATCCTCCAATAGGACATTTGCCTCACTGTCTTCAATAATGGACAGCGATGGATCCAACCCAAATTCCAAGGCATGCTCTTTAAGAATTCGCAAGCACATACCGTGAATCGTTGATATCCAAGCTCCATCTACCAAAAGTGCTTGCTCGTGCATGTCCTGCTGTCTTAGAGTCGAGCGAATTCGTCCCTTGATTTCAGAGGCTGCCTTTCTTGTAAAGGTGATAGCTAGCACCCTATCAATAGACTCCAAGCTCCCTGTTTGCAGCATATGGGAGATTTTTTGAGTAAGCGTAAAGGTCTTACCGGTGCCTGCACCTGCAGATATAACTAGGCGAGAGTCTACAGATTTAATACATTTGAGCTGGGTCTGAGTAAAGCTTGCTGCCATAGCTATGCACCCCTTCGCATCGAACAGGAAAGCACAGGACAACGACCACAGGCTGCATCGCAAAGAGGTTTTCGGGAGATATCTCCTGCCTTCATGTCTTCGATGGCAATAGCTACAGCCTCTTCGGTCTGCTCAAGCATCCACTCAAACTCCTTGGGTAAAACAGCATTTACTCCAGCATTTACTCTCAGAGATCTATTGGCGCTATTTGTAAACGATTCGGGTCCTAGAACTGTAGCTACACATAGACCCAAAGTTTCGCCAGGACTCGAGTACGAGCGATAAACAGCTCCGACAACATCAAGCCCCAAAATCCGCTTGGCCGCTGTTGCATATATAAGTATCTGTATTTTTTGGGGATGCCACGGCCCTGCTTCTGAATTGTGTTCTGAAGCATCAAAACCAATGCCGTCCATGATCGCTCCCTTGTAATCAACAATCACGGCCCTGCCCTGCTCGTCTATATCTATGCGATCGATAACTCCTTTAAATGCATGCCCGGCGTATGTAAAACTACCGTCTAGACCAAAGGCTGTTTCAAACTTACTCGGCACAAATCCAGGCAAAAAGCCAAGATCATCTTGTAACAGCCTCTCGATATCTCTGATGCGAGCTTGCATATTTTTGCGATCGAGCTCTCCCATTCGAGCAAAGGGACTGCTTATATCCTGAGATCTTTCTTCTACGTATTTTTCGGCTAGGCCGACAAGCTCATATTTGAGCTGCGGGATATCATCTGCTTCAATTCGTCGGAGATTTTTTCCATTGTTTGAGATCAGTTCGTAGTAGGCCTTGGCTAGTTCGTGTGCCATATCGCCTAGTTCTATAGGACCTAAACTTACATCGGGAGCTTGAGGAGAGATCATTCGCTCAACAAACCATCTGTAATGACAGCTCATATAAGACTCTAGAGATGTTGCCGAAAGTATTCGAGCTTCCCCATCTAAAATCAGTGCCGCAGTAGCAATATCTTTACGAGCCTTTATCTGCAATTCATCATCAAGCACCGGAACTACTTGTGCACAAATATCTGGTCTATTCTTCCAATCTAATCCTGGTGCTGGTCTTACTAATGCAGTGTGAGTATCATCCCCACAAATGCTGACAATGGGACATTTGGATACAGGATCTAAAGCATCCAAAAGAAGTTTTGGCAGACCACTTTGTTTGTCTACAGAATCAAAGTCTGAGAGATCTTGTCTATAGCAATCTGCTAACTCCTCAAAAAGCATGCTTGGTCTAAATTCGGCCCCATTTTCGTCGCAAAGCCTACGGCTTACTAACACCTTAGAACTTACAGAACACAATGCTCTGTAAAACTGTAGGCGCAGCTTGTCTAGATCATCTGGATGGTCTTTGATTCCGATTCCTGCCAGTAAAACATCGGCAGATGTGATTCCTTCTCTAACTCCAAAGCTATCTGCAGAAAGGCCAGCCAAAACAAGCACCTTATACGGCGATGATCCAATGCCGGCCAATGAACCTAGACTCACTGCATTGGCATCTGCAAGCTCTTTCTCCGCATTAACATCTGCAGACTCTTTATCCTTATCATTGCGAGCTTTAGCAAGGTATCTAGTATGTATAGTTTCGCATTGCATCAATCCAAGGATCTCATCCATAGACAAGGCCAAAGCAGCCGAAGTTTTAATCATCTCGGAGATTCTGTCATAGGCCGCCTGAGTACGTCTTTGCATATACGAAGCCTTTGCCTTATCTACAGGATGTGTAGCATTCCACGCTTTTAACATCGCATCTACAACAGCCTGAAGATCCTGAGCTAAAAAGGCTTCCACTGCAGAGGCTGCAAAAGTAGACGATTCAGCTAAGTCTTGAAGTCTGTCCTTGTTATCAAGGCCCGGAGTACTCCTCCATCTAATGTCTAACTTGGCTGAATCAAAAGATCCTATCCCCGAAAATGCACTGCAGGCAAAATCTGAAATCTCAGGAATTGAACCCCCAGCACAGAGTGCTCGCAAAGCCTTGGCAAAAGGAGTAGAAGAAAGCTCCTCACGCATAGCACCTTGTACAGAAATCCCAGCAGATACCAAGCGCTCCACCAGATCGTCCACACGGGACAAGCCATCTACTACTACATATATATCCTTGGGTTCTATTCCATTTGCAACATAGCCCTCGATCTTTTGTGCCAATAAGGCTGTTTCGGAATATGCCCCCAAAGGCAGTGCAAACTCAACAGCCCCCTGTGGCTCAACTGCATCTCCACCCGTAAAAATTCTTGAACAAATTGCTTCTAGTTCCTGTGGTCTAGAAAAATCAGCCGAATCCTTTTCTGAAAGATCCTTACCTGAAAGATCCTCATCTAAGAGATCCTTGTCTGAAAGATTCTCATCTAAGAGATCCTTTTCCAAAGACTCATATCGCTTTGGTTCGTCTGCTTCTGAGCTAAGTTCGCTGGCAAGACTTTCCACTAAAGCATCTGCTGCAGAATTCCCAGTAATTTTGAGACAGACATCAGAGTTTCTAGATCTCAAAAATCCAATTTCGGCCTCTTTTGGGCTTTCCAAAGCCATGGCGGCCACTGCAATATTTACAGGCATTTCATCTGCCAAAATCGATACCGCTCTGCCATAGGGAACATAGCCCAGCTCGTCTAGCCTTGTAGAAATCTCACGTAAAGCATCCCATACAGGCTTTTCTGCCACTGGGTCAGACAAGGGATCTAGCAAGCGATTTTCAAAAGCAGGTACCCCAAAGCCGGCATTAGCAATTCTGCAAAGCATGCTTGCCGTAGATGCACTGGGAGACAAACTGGAACTTTCCAAACTAGAATTCTGACTACTGATTTTTCTAACTGTCTCCATGGCAATCAGGTGTTGAGTAGTTGTGGTAGCAGCTTTTCTGCCATCACCAAATAACAGCCACTTTTCCCAAACAAATTCAGAAAAAGTCTGAATCTTAAGCCCAAACGAGAGCTTGGGGTGCTGATTAGCCATCCTTTTGCGAAGCAGGTTAATTTCAAGGGGATCATCAACAATTAGGCTTAGCTGAGATCCATCCCAGGTCTTATCCAAAAGAGCCAGGACAGTGTCGACAAAAGTCGTGGAGTTTTGGGTCTGTATCAGATGAACTCTAGCTGGCATCTTCACCTCCAAAGCACTAAATTCCACTCGCACAGGCTAGCAGAATCTTTGCTTTGCGGTGTGTCATTAATGAGACTTGACCCACTGAGAATTTTTAGCCCCTAGAAATGTGGGGCTATAGGCCGGGCTATAGGCCAAAATGTACACATATTCGACGTGCTCATTTTAGAAATGTATGCATATCCTTAGAAATGTGCGCATATTCGACACATAAATAAACGGCCCCACAACCAAAAGGCTGTAGGGCCATCCATTCAAGATCCACGAGCCATACATGCACACAAAAAGCACATACAGCTAATCCAAAGCTAGATCTCTAAGAATCCTAAAAATTCTCCTCGCTTACCTTGGCAATAGCCTTGCTCTGCATCTCGTAAACCTCTGGGAAAACGCTGTAGCCAAGACCCATTGTAAGTCCAGGAATGAAGTAATGCTTACCCTGGTTAGGAACAGAATTGATCAGCTCGCGAACACCCTGCTCTACCTGCTCGTATGTCATATCGGGCTTGTCATAAACGCCATTGTTAAGACCACCCATGATGGTAATACCATGCTGATCGTGCTCAGCTACGCACTTTGGAATGTCATTCTCGTAGACAGCACCCTGCCATATGTCAATATTCATACGAGAATGGAATTGCAGCAAATTGGCCGAGAAAGAGTCGTTATGATGAACAATTATCTCAACGCCATTTTCTTTCCAGAAAGCGTAGATTTTCTCGTAAGCCGGAACCAAGAATTCCTCAAACATCTCGGGAGCTAGGAAAGAATTGCGCTGGGTGCCCCAGTCGTCGTGATGGAACAGTGCATCAGGATGGATATACTTAACTATTTCTTCGGCCTGCTTTATCTCAAAGTCAACGAAGAAATCGATCAGGTCATGCATAGCCTCTGGCTCATCGTAAAAATTAATCATGGCCTCTTCCATGCCCATTGCATAGTGCAGCTTTTCAAAAATTCCGTTTCCTATAAACGGAGTTACAAAAGTCTCGTTACGATCGATAGCATTAGCCTGATCTACAACAGGTTGCCAATCTTCTGCTGGGAAAATTAGATTGGGAACTTTGAGTTGCTCTTGCCAGCAAGTTACATCGGTAATAACTTTGTGAGCATCATCGGTTAGAGGCATTGGGCCTGGTGCGCCCTCCTCCATGTAGATCGAAACTCCCCAGCCATTCTGAGCAGTCTCACCCGGGCCTGGCGAGCAAGACATGTTTGTCGAAATAACATCGAACAGGATGGACATAAACTCAAAATTGTCCACGTATCTATCCGGGGTTCCTCCATTAATGGTTTCAAGTAGATTTTCTCTGATAGTAAGCATACTTAATTCCTCCCGTTGAAATCTTGCTCACAGCCAGCACTCAAGGCTTACATCTTTTGTCCATTCTATGGACTGCAGCATTGCGCAGATGCCCGCCTTTTAGAACATAAAATACTCGAAATAATTTAACTTAGAACTCTTTTAATCTTAAATACAAGTAAATTCAATAGCCTTTAATTAGTTGAAGTGCAAACTCGCCCCTAGCTCCTACCAAGCTATATTCATCATCAAAACGTACTGCTTAAATTGTGCAAAGAATAAAAGCGGCGGACAAAAACTGGCAGAAACTGTTTCTAGATGTTTCTAGAAACTAGAAGTATTCCTTTGATAGCTTATTGAGCACTTCAGATGCCATCGGATAAATATTGTCGTATATCGTCCCTGGCTCTCCCATGGTAAGACCAGGAATCAAATAATGCTTACCTTGGTTGGGGCAAGAATCCAAAAGCTCACGGAAGCCAGCCTCAATCTGATCGGGTGTAGTATCAGGCTTGTCGTAGACTCCGTTATTCAAGCCACCCATAATTGCAACGCCGTGCTGGTCAAACTCTGCAATGCACTTGGGAATATCGTTTTCTTTGATTGCACCCTGCCAAACATCTATGTGCATCTTTTTGAAGTAGGGCAGCAAATTTGCCGCGTACGAGTCGGAGTGATGCACCAAAACCTCAATACCATTTTCTTTCCAAAAACCATAAATTTTTGCATAAGCAGGCACAATAAACTCATCAAACATCTCAGGGCTTAAGAACGAACTTCTTTGGGTACCCCAGTCGTCATGGTGAAAAATTGCGTCGGGACGGATATATTTGACAATCTCTTCTCCCTGTTTAATCTCCCAGTCAGAGATGTAATCTATGAGATCGTGCATTGCTTCGGGCTCTTCGTAGAAGTTGGCCATTGCATCTTCCATGCCCATAAAGTAATGCAGTTTCTCAAAGATTCCATTAACCAAAAAAGGTGCCACGAAGGTCTCATTGCGATCGATGGCATTCACCTGATCCACAATGGGCTTCCATTCTTCCTCGCTAAAAATCAATTGAGGAGTATTGATCTGATTGCGCCACTCACAAACGTCAGTTACTAAACGATGTTCTTCATCAGTTAAAGGCATAGCACCCGGCTCACCTGGAGCTAAAAGCTGATACACACCCCATGCGTTTTGATAGATCTCACCCACCTTAATCTCGGGCGACAAATGCATCGTTATGCAATCAAAAACCAAGGTCAAATACTCAAAATTGTCTACATAACGCTCCGGATTTCCCCCATTGATAGTCTCTAGAAAGTTCTCTCTTTTGGTCAGCATTCAAATCCCTCCCCATACAGTGAATCAGACGTGCGAACCTAACAAAAGTATAAGTGTTTAAAATTAAACACATTAAAACCTATAATATGCCAGATTCGATCCAAAGGTCTATAGGTTGATTTTTTTGCAGTTCCTGATTAACTGAAAACATGTGCTGCGATAAAGGAAAGACTTTTTGACCTTTATACAGTCAGTAATTTTGGATTGGAATGGCTGCTTTTGGATTGAAACGGCTGGCGCTTGAGTTAGATAACTCGGATAGGAGTGGTAATGCTTAACAGAAACGACGTGATGGCAGTACTTGCGGGCGAGATCCCAAATCAATATGGCGACATTATGCCCACGATAGAATTGATTGCCGATCCTTTGCTTATGGCTGACATGATTGAACCCGATGGTGAAGTGCATGCCGATACTTGGGGAACCATGAAAGCATTTCCTCCAGGGGCTCCCGGAGCACATCCTGTTATCAACGATGACAACAAGGTCATTAAAGACATTGAGTGCTGGGAGGAACAGGTTACATTTCCTGAAATTGCTGGGAAAGACTGGTCGGCTGCAATTGATCAAGCAAAAGCTGTCGATCGTTCCGAGCGCTTTGTGGGCGCCTTTATGGCAACGGGAATTTTTGAACGCTCCCATTTTTTGATGGGCATGGAGGATGCATTTTGTGCATACCTTGAAGAGCCCGATGCCATGCATGCACTCCTTAGAAAGATTTGCGACTGGAAACTTGATTGTATAGATGAGTACTGCAAGCACATTCAGCCTGACATTGTCTTTTACCACGACGATTGGGGAACCAAGCGCAGCTTGTTCTTAGCACCCGAAACGTGGCGGGAGTTTATTAAGCCTCTACAGGTAGAAATTTCTCAAGCCTTCCACGACAGGGGCATCATTTATATGCATCATTCCGATTGCTTCTGTGAGCCCATCACCACAGATATGGTGGAAATTGGTGTAGAGATTTGGCAGGGAACCATCCCTCAAAATAACATCGTTGCTATTCAAGAAAAGACACAGGGCAAGCTTCCAATGGTTGGAGGAGTTGATGGCCCCGCCATCGATGTTGAAGGATTATCTGAAGATATCATTCGAGCCGAAGTACGCAGAGCCTTTGATGAGTATCTGCCGGGTGGCCCGTTCTTCCCATCGATAGCAAATGGCTGCTGCTTTATCGAGCGCAATAACCAAATTTATATGGATGAGTTAGAGAAGTACGGAAAAATCTACGCTGACAAGATGCGTGCTACGGCTTAGAGCCCGTGCTGTGACCGCCGTGCTGTGACCGCTTAAACACCAAATAAAGGAGAGTCTTGCTTGTTAGCCGACTCTCCTTTGTAGTTGTGCCTAGTTGTACCGATTTTTCTTGTGTCGATTTCTCTTGAAACTTGTATTTCTTGAGAAAGCGAAATTTCTTAAAGAAGCGAAGTTATTTAAGCTTTGCAGTTACATTAAAACGATCAAACTTTAAATCCACCTGATTTACCAAAGTTATTGACCTTTCGGTACGCTCAATAACTTCTTCGCGAGGAAGATAACTAAAGTAAATCTCGGCATAGAAACTAAAAATACGCTCAAAATCAAACTGTTTAGGGTTGCGTCCATAATATGAGTCGATTGCAGCCTCAATGCCCTTATAGGCAACTATGTAAAAGCTTGCTTTATCCTCGCCAATTCTTTCGGCAGTAACACGAAATACCGAGTAATCTTTGTCGATGTACCTGCCCTCATCGTCATTAGAAAGATCGTCAATCATAAATTCCATCACAAAGCGTCTATATGATTCATTCTCAAAAGCCAGTTTGCGATGCATGGCCAAGCCCAAAAAAACTCTTTGCTGATCGTCTTCGTCTGGAAAAAGATCCGCCGCTGCCTTTGTTAAAGCAGCCATAATCTCGTCATAGAGCATCGAAGCGATGTTGCGTTTGTTCCCAAAATGATGAGCAATGGTGCCTGGATTAACCATTGCAGTCTTATATATTTCAGTGTAAGTAGTGTCTTTGTATCCCTTTTCAGAAAATAGTCTTTTACATGTTCTTATAATGATTCCTCTGGTCTCAAGCCCATTGGCGTAATTGACCATTTTTGTCCCCTGTTCTTCTCCTGCAACAAGTGCTGCACAATTTTGCACTTTAAAACCTTAGAGATAAAACTATCTAAATAAAAAACGCCGTAAAAATCTTAAAAGTCACATTAATATAGAATGAAAGCGCGTGCATTTAAAACATCAAAACCATATGCTTTTCAGAATTGTATCCCATTAATGTTAATAACGTTTGAATTTTAAGATGAACGTTCGTGTCAACAGTGGTTTAACACCGCAATATTGGAATATTGGATTGGATTGTAGGAGGTAAAGATGCTAATTAGGGCTGCCGTTACTGCCGAGCATGGAAAGTTTGATTTTAGAGATGTCGAACTAGATGAACCCAAAGCCGATGAGGTTCTTATTAAGATTGCTGCCTCGGGATGCTGTCACACAGATCTAGGTGCTCTAAATGGTATAGCTCCATGGCCGCTTCCTGGAGTTCTAGGACACGAAGGTTCTGGCATTGTTGAGAAAGTTGGCTCGATGGTTCAGGGCATTAAGCCGGGCGACCATGTAGTTATTTCATACCAAGCTTGTGGATGCTGCAGCCCCTGCCTGCATGGACATCCAGCACGCTGTGACACATGGTACCCGCTCAACTTCTTCGGAAAGCTAGCCGATGGATCATCTCGCCTCCACACACAAGATGGCGAGCAGCTCTCGGTCTTTTTTGGGCAGTCGTCCTTCGCGACATACGCAGTTGCCAACCAGCGTCAGGTAGTTGTGGTTGATCCTGAGATTGATATAAGGCTGCTGGGGCCTTTAGGCTGTGGATTTGGAACTGGAGCAGGCTCCGTTATCAATGTGTTAAAAGCCGGATTTGGTGATAGCATCGCGATCTTTGGAACGGGTGGAGTGGGACTTGCTGCTGTAATGGCCGCACGCATCACTGGCTGCGAAAAGATCATCGCCGTTGACATCAAAGAAAATCGCCTAGAGCTCGCAGAGGAACTAGGCGCAACACACATTGTAAATTCAGCCAAGGTAGATGCCACAGAAGAGATCAGGAACATCACCGCAGGCAAGGGTGTAAACTACGCCTTTGATACGTCTGGTCATGCTTCGGTTATCAACTCCGCCATCAATGCAGCGGCTAATTACTCCACTATCTGCACGATCGCAATGTCTACAGATGATTTAACCATAGGCATCGAAAGTGACATCATGGGACCTGGTCGCACCATCAAAGGCTCTACAGAAGGCGATGCTGTTAGTAAGATCTTTATTCCCCAGTTGATTGAATATTACAAACAGGGTCGCTTCCCCTTTGACAAGCTCTGCAAATTCTACAAATTTGAAGATATCGACAAGGCCTTTGCCGATTCTTGCAGCGGCGAGACAATCAAGCCCATCCTCTACTTTGATTAGTTTTGCTTAGCCTGCTTGGTATTGCTTAAGTAAATGTTTAAAGGCGTACAACTCGCATCTACTCGGAGTGTACGCCTTTAATACTCTCTATGCTTCTATGGCTTTTGTGTACTTACCATGCAATCGCGTCAACAGTGGTTTAGCGTAAGCAGAGTAAGCAAAAGAACTAAATGCTAGAGTCAATACTAGAGCCAAAAGAGCTTGAGTGAGAAGTTAGTGTCTTCCGTGCACGAGGCCTTTTTCAATTCCAGCAGCTTCTGCAACATCGGGCATGTTCTCTTGCAGATAGTTAATCCATCTCGACAAAGTGTCATCACTGATAGCATGCTCCATTTTGCAGGCCTCATCCTCTGCGGTCTCGGGATCGACACCTAACACATCCATCAAAAAGTGATAGAGAACCAAGTGTCTCTTAAAAACAGAGCGCCCGTATTCCAGACCCTTTTTAGTAATGAAGACATCTCCGTAGGGTTCTTGTTTGACATATCCATTCTCACGAAGAACCGAAATGGCCTTATTAACACTAGCCTTCGAAACTCCAAGCTTGGTCGCAATGTCAACACTTCTAACCGGATTTGGATTGCCTCCAGCTAGTTCATAAACAGCCTCTAAGTAGTCCTCATTCGACTGCGTCATACGCTCGTTTATATCCACCAAAACAAACTCCTGACAATAGGCTCTAGCAAAGTAAACAAAGTATATTCATCGCTTTTTCGTTCTTTTTAAAACGTCTAGAGTATATCCCATTCTTCAGCTTATCTAACAATGATTAAAGGCTGGAAAAGGCCGGACATAGGCACAAATGCAAGCTTGCAACCTTAGCCCCCAGTTCCCAGTGGGGCGCTTAGCTTGAGAACTTGCCTCTAAATAAGCCACCCCAAGTAATAAGAAGCAATTTGAAAGAATAGTTCTTTTAAAAATGTCACCAGTTATTTATAGTACCTGGTGACAATACGGCTTGGATGAACTGATGTTGCCGAGCAATGGACAGGCAATAAGTTCATCACCAGAAAAAGGAAAGGCGAGGCTAATGGATAAAGACTTTGCTTCTACCCTTATTGGATCTAGAACTGGATTTCGCAGACTTTGCATCGAAGTTACCATCATTGCTGGATTTGTAGCCATGATGGCAATCTTTTCGTGGATCAAGGTTCCATTGACAGTTCCGATTACTCTTCAGACCATGGGTGTTTTCTTGGCAATCGGAATTTTGGGGACCAAGAGAGGCACCGCAGCAATCGCCAGTTTTGTTGGCGCAGGCCTTTTGGGGCTTCCGGTTTTTGCAGGATTTGCAGGAGGACCTGCCTATCTGCTTGGTGCTAGCGGCGGCTACATCATTGGCTTTATTCCTACGGCTATTGTTGCTGGTTTGATCATGGATAAGCTTGGCAAGTCGGTTCCTGCGATGTTTATCTCTATGCTTGCCGGCCTTGCTGTTTGCTACGCTTTTGGAACAGCATGGTTTATGGGAATTTATGGCAGTGCTGCAGGACTCGATGTGTACTATGTACTTTCTATCTGTGTTATCCCCTTTGTTATTCCGGATATCATCAAGATTGCATTGGCTATCACAGTATGCAAGCTTGTTTCACAGATTCGCAGCAAGTAAAACGTTTGCAAGCTAGGTAGATACGAGTAAAACCACAGTTAAGCAAGCACACGCACAACGCAAAACAGGTACCATCACAAAGGGCAGGCCCAAATACAAGCGGTCTGCCCTTTCTACATATAAATTGGGGGCTAAAGGGGCTATAGGCCAAAATGTGTTCCCTAAGTGCCTAGCCCAACTGTTTGCCCCATAGCCCAACTATTTGTTCAATTTCCCAACAATGGCAAAAGCGAAACCTCGCCATCGCGCAAGATTTTATGCTCTCCATCATTTAGGACAACTTCTAAAGAACCATCGTCTAAGATCTTGTTGACAAGTGCCTCAAAAGATCTGTCTGCACAGTTACACAAAACCTTCTTTCCAAGCACCATCGACTTAGCTCTGTACTCATCCATAAAAGCAGGAGCTGTATTGCCTGCACTCAGCCTCTTGAGCTCCTCCCCTTCTTTTTGTTTATCTTCGAGATCTTTGTATGTACCCCCATATTTCAGGTTTTCTTCCTCGATATTGATCTCAAGGTTTTCATCTCTAGGTTTAATAGTACTTAAGACAAATAATTCCTCAATAATCTTGGCGGCAAGCATACTTTTGGTATGTCCCTCCAAAAGATGCACCGTAGAAGCCTTATCTTTGAGCTCGGGTGTCAGCTCCATGGGAGCAAGATTTACTCCTATCCCAATTACTAAAGAATTGATATCGCCGGTTTCTAAATCAGAAATGCCTTCGGTAAGAATTCCTGTAACTTTTTTACCATCAAGCATTACATCATTGACCCATTTAATCTTTGTTGAAACCCCACAGCAGCTATCTATAGCCCTAGAGGCAGCGAGGGCTGCAACCATTGTCATTAGAACAGCAGATCTAGAATCCGATCGATTTTGTGATCGATTTTGCATCACGACACTAAGATACAAGCCTCCCTTGGGCGAAAAGAAGGATCTGCCGCGTCTGCCCCTACCCGCACTTTGCTCCTTGGCTACTATCACACAGTCTTTGTTGTATCCAGAAGCGAGCATACGTTTAGCCTCATTGTTAGTGGAATCAACTGTGTCCAAAACTATGATCTCGATGTTTCTAAGTTGATCGGGTAGTTGAGCTGCAATCTGCTCGACTGAGATCTTATTGCTGGTTTTTACAAGCCTATAACCCAGTCTTGTAACCGACTCTATTTGATATCCCTCTGATCTAAGAGACTTAACAGCCCTCCAGATTGCATTGCGACTAACAGATAATCGATTGGCTATCTCCTGTCCCGAGACATATTCACCCTTACTAGACTCAAGAAGGTTTAAAACCTCGGATTTTACGGACATAAGATCTCCTAATAAAAAAGCCAGGAAGTATAACCTCCTGGCTTGACATTTAAGTGGTGGAGCTAAGGGGGATCGAACCCCTGACCTCATGACTGCCAGTCATGCGCTCTCCCAGCTGAGCTATAGCCCCTCAAAACAGCAACAGTGAGTATACATGAGGAAAAAACCATTGCAAGAACCCTATGTGTCCTTAAGTAAAATCGTGCGGCGGATGGTCATTTCAACTAACACTCAGCTTGCAAAGATAAAATTAAGCGCATTTTGTTTCGATACGCCGATGTGTATCCACATTATCTTGCTTATCGTTATAGATGCTCATGTACAATGATCCAAGTTGATACACCATTGCGACAAGAGCGCATGTTTTATACGGGAAAATTGAGCTTTTATCGCAGAGAATTTGACAAGTAATGGCAGGCCTGATGACTTTAAAAGCTATCTTTAGCCGCAATTAGTCACGCGTGTTTGCAAAATATCTCGGGAGACCTTTTTATGGCATGGAGTTCTAAAAAACAAACAAACCACCAAGGCAAGCACCTTTTAAAACCAAAAACACTCCAGATCGACGACGAGCCAACACC